>JBJXEX010000361.1:0-7220 GCA_046156195.1 Planctomycetaceae bacterium
ACCAACGGATCAAAGGCACGGAAAAATTCTGGAGCGAAGAGGGAGGCGAAGCGGTCCTGCAACTCAAAGCGGACACCCTCTGCGACAGCCAACCGCTGACCGCCTTCTGGAGCAACCGCCTCCAAACCCGCACCGGCTTCCACTCCAACGTCCGCCGCCCCCGAACCCCCGCCATCTGAAAATCACAAACCCCGTCGCGCACCCGGCGGCAGCGCGGCAGCGATATGAGCCGGACGCGCTAGCGTCGGGCGAAGACGTTGCTGACCTACCAAAACCCTGCGCTCCCCGCACGAAGCTCGCGATTGCTCGCGTTCTTCCAACACCAGGTTCGGCAACACGGCCTCTCCGAAGATCTCTCGGCGACGAGCCGTTCGATCCGGCCAATGAACAGTCAAACCGTTCGCCGGTGTCGGCTCCGTGCAAATTTTCGTCGTGGGCGTGTGGCTCTGAGAACTCTCTTCGTCGAGGCGAACCACTTCGGCGGCAACGAGCCGAAGTTCGTCTGCTCGCAATCGGCGGATTTCTTTCATAAGAGCTTGCACGGTCATCACCGGTCTCCTCGCGAGTGACAGCGAGTCTTGCCAACTCCGCCCGAATCTAGCCTCATTTTGAGGTTCCGGCAATTCGTCACTGAGCGAGTGAGCGTTATGGCTCCCAGCGATATGAGCCGAACGCGCTAGCGTCGGGCGGAGACGTTGCTGGCGACCCCGCGTTTCCGAAGTCTCAACTCTCATCCCATTTATCTGCCAGAAATGCTGGCAGCCAGAAGAGGACATAGCCGGGGGTGCTGTACATCGCCCAGGCAATGAGAAATAAGAAGACGGGTTGTGATCCACCGACATCGACTGCGCACCAGATTGCTCCCGCGAACGCAATACACTGCATGACGTAGAACAGCACATGCAGCGTGCGCGCAACGAGACTACGCGGCCAGTAAAGCAGAAATATGCGCCGAAACAGCGGTTGGAACGGAGTCTTTCGGGGCGACACAGTTCGCGGATTGCCTGTCGCCGGACGTGGTTGGTTCGTCGGACGAGTCGGCTTCAACGGCGGCGACGGTCTGCGGATTGGTTCCGATGCCGCAGCCAGGATTGGCAATCGTTCGTCTTTCGGAGTTGGCTTTGCGGCCGGCCTCTTGGCGGGAACGAGGCCCTGAATCCCCTTCAGGAGCGCATCCATGTGGAATCGGAGATTCTTTCCCGAACGCAATTCCGCGGCGTTGCGAAATGCAAACGGGGCGAGCGTTGAAGGAAGATCTGACTCTCGGGGCATGGTTGCCCCTTCAGACAGGACTGGGATGATCGGGATGTCACGACGGAGCGCCGACTCGAGTTCAATCCGCACAAAGTCAGTCGGATCATCCAGCCGTCTCGTTCCGTCGGAGGTCTGGACGTCGAGCCAATGATCTCCGATCAGCGCCACGAACACGTCGCATCTGGCGACCGCACTATCAATATGGCTGCGGAAGTCTACTCCCATCGGGATGTTGTCCACATCGAGAAAGACCGAGTCATTCCCAAACGTCGCGGCCAGCTTGTCGGCGAGCATACTGGCAATGTAGCCCGTATCGTCACGGCGATAGGAAATGAAAATGCGCGTCATGACGGATCGCCCAACATTGAATTGAACCGCGACCGGCCTCGCGAGCACGGCTCGGCCGGTTGTGGTGGCACTGGCAACGGCGGGGCAGAATGCCGCGATCGATCCGCAAAATCAAGTTGCCGTGGAGCCGCTGGGTTCGAGTGTGAACCGTCGGCGCGAGCCGCGAACTCCTCTGCCACTGGAGTCGGGTGAGATGTCGAAATTGTCGGCACAGGCGAACAGACTGCCCCGCTGGGTCCGAACGGTCTCGCAGCAAATTGTCCGGTTGAGGGTCTCTGTGATGTCCACTATCAGCATTCTTCCCGATGCTCCCGCGCCGGCTCGCCGACGTGAGTCCGTTGCCCTGACCCTTTGCCTGACAGGCCAATCATGAGGCAGAACGAATCCAGGGCTCCTGACTGAGATCGTCAAGTTGGGGATCAGGGCCTGCGCGGCACGAGGCGCAGTTCCAACACGTCCACGATGCGGTCCTCTTCAAAAACGGAATAAATTACGCCCAATGTCGGGGCTTCAAAGAATTCCGGAGGAGCCAGAAAACGCAGCGAAAAACCTGCGGCTAGCGGCGATCCCTTCTGGTGCGCGTTGTCGCACGGATCACGGTCGATCCAATCGACCCGGCGGGTGAAGTTCTGTCGCTCGCCCTGCGGCAGGCGCAGCCAACATTCAGCGAGGTCCGCCTTCGCGGTCTCCGTCCATGTTACAGTGAACCGCATCGCTCATTCGCTCGGACAAGGAAGAGAATTGAGGTATTCCAAGAGCTCCTTCGTCGTCACGCCGTTCTCGCGACGTGTGCTTCGCCGTTTGAGTTCATCCATGTTGGCGAGGACATCAGCCTCGAACAGGCGATAGACCTTCTCTTGAAATTGACGGTCGTATGCCGAAGACGTGGGTAAGACATGGAATCGAACATTCCCCGCGGCATCGATCACTTCAACTTCTTCACCAAGATTCTGTAAGAACTCTTCAAGAGGTCTTTGCGTCGCGGCGGTGCCAAGTACGACTGTTTGCATGATTCAAACTCTTAAGAAGCGGAACATCGTGGGAAGAGATTCGTAAGTCACTCGCGGTCACTCTGCTGGGAAAGTCGTTTTGCCGCTAGCGGAATCTCAGGACTACTGGCTTCGGGGTGTCGTTTCAGCAATTCGCTGAGTTGGAACGGGGCGTACTTTTGGTCGGCTGCGGGTTTCTTGTCGGGGGTCGCGTTGGCGATCCAGAGCTTTGTGGACTTAGGCTCGAACAAGACGTTGTGCAAGTTGGACTTCATCGCGACGGGGCGGGACATCAATTCGAGGGCTGACTCGGCGGTGAATTGGCCGTGGCCGGCTTGGGCGCGTTCGACGAGTTTCTTGTAGCGATCACCGGCCGAAAGCAGGACGCAGTCTTTCACGGCGGTGGGCAGAAGCGGGTGCGACTCGCCTTGCTTGATGAGGGAGAAGACTCCGAAGGACGCCTCCATGCCGACCGCTTCGTTCGTCTTGCCGTCGGCGACGACGTAGAAGTATTGGCAAGTGCGGCGATTGTCTCGGAAGATGCTGATGGCGGTTTCGAGGTCTTTGCCCTTTTCGAGCACTTCGCGGACGAGGAAGGCCATCGGCATGCCGGCCCAGAAGCCGAGTCCTCCGCCCCCCATTTCGCCGACGCTGACGTGTTCGGCGTTCATCCCCGTGACCGAGCCGATGAAGCCGGCATAAGTGACGTTGACGAACGGGATGCCTCCGTCCGGTTCGGCGACCATCAGGACGAAGTGCTCTTGCAGGTTCCAGTCGATGGCGTAGTCGAGCACTCGGCCGTGATACAGCGTGCCATCTTTCGTGGCCGAGTTCGCGATCGCGAAGCCGCTGCAATGAAACAGTTCCGGGATGAAATTCGCGGCCCGCGCGTCGGAGACGGTCAGCCCCGATCCCTCGGCGAGTCCTTCAAGCTCCTCGAAATACTTCTTCGGGACGTACTGCTCTTGGATGCCGACGATCAGCTCGATCCCGTGTCGTGGCTTGACCTTGAGCCCCGCGACCTCGACGAGAGTCTTCTCGCCGTTGACCTCCAGGATGTTGTGCATGTTCGAGCGGACTTTGTCGCGGAGCAGTGCTCCGTGCTGAAAGCCCATCTCGCGCGGCGAGCCTTTCAGGTGCAGCACGTCGTAGCCGTCAATCCGCTCCAGCCAGCCCTTTCCGCAACGAGCCACCGTTTGAGCGGCTAGTCGGTCGCTTGTCAGCACGAGCAGAGCACACAGGACAACGAAGCTGCAAACCGTGTGAAGTCGCGGAAAACGCATGGGGAACTCCCAGAAGAAGGGGAAGCGAGAATCCATCCGAAGCGATCGGCGAGTGAGGTTATCGACGCACCACGATCGCTTCTAGCCGGATCGCTTCGCCGGCCAGGGGCGGCTCCGGCCATCGGCAGTGCGTTGACGCTGGAAATCCATGAGCCGTATCATCTTGGCCCTACACGGCGGTCAGAAACGTCCTTCGCCGAACCGGTCGGACGTGGTGAGTGCTCAGGGCGGAATTTGTCTTCTCGATACGAAGTCTCGAATGTTTCAAAACCTCGGCAAATTGGTTTCGCGGATTTGGCCGCTCCTGCTGGTCTTGTGGGTGGCTGTCTTAGTCGGCCTGAAGCTGTCCGCACCGACTTGGGAAAGCGTGGCCAAAGCGGGTGAGTTTGCGTTTTTGCCGAAAGATTCCCCCAGCCTCGCGGCCGAGAAGCTGTTTCAAGAGGCTTGGGGAGCACCTCTAGCCAGCAACGTGGTGATTGTGGTCCGGCGTGAAAGCTCGCCGACCGGGCTGCTCGATTCCGACAAGACCTTCGTCAACGACGTGCTGCGAGAGCGGCTGGAAAAGATCGCTGACGAGGAAACCGCTTCGCTCCAGCCACAAAAGCCGGGGCAGCCCGTGACCGCGAAAGCCAGTGAACGCGAGGACGCGGCCTCGACGGACGAACTGAAGACGATCACGGTGCGAACCCTGTCGGACAAGTCGGTCGGCCGACTGCTCAACAGCGAGGACAAGCACGCAACGCTGGTTTTGATGGAGTTGCCGACCGAGTTCCTGGACTCCCGCAACCTCCGGCTGATTGGCCGCGTTGAGCAACTGATCGCCGACGACGGCGAGTTGCAGACGGCAGGGCTGGTTCCGCCGAGATTGAATTTGTCCCTCAGCGGCTCGGCGACCGTTGGCCGCGACATGATGCAGGCCGCCCTCGAAAGCTCGCGAAACACCGAAAAATGGACGGTCCTTCTGGTCCTCTTCCTGCTGGTCGTGATTTACCAAGCTCCGCTGATGGCCATCATCCCGCTGATGACGGTCGCGGTCGCGACGGAAATCTCGCTGGCGTTGCTGGCGTGTCTGGCTCAAGCGGGGATCGTCAACCTGTTTTCCGGGATCGAGGTCTACGTCAAGGTGCTGTGCTACGGAGCCGGTGTCGATTACTGCCTCTTCTTGATCGCCAGGTACAAGGAAGAGCTGGACGAAGGAGCCACGCTCGATCAGGCGGTCGAGAACTCGCTGACGAAGGTCGGCCACGCCCTGGTCGCGAGTGCCGGGACCGTGATCTGTGGCATCTTCATGATGTACTTCGCCGAGTTCGGGAAGTTCAGCCAGGCGGGAATCGCCATCACGATCGGGCTGGTCATTGTCCTGTTGGCGGCGTTGACCTTCTCGCCGGCGCTGCTGCGGCTGACTCGCCGTTACGCCTTTTGGCCACGAGCCTCCGGGCACAATCTGTCGCAAACGGCGGGTTGGGTCTCGGCCACGACTCTCTGGTCGCGATTGCTCGATCGGAATTGGGGCCAGCTCGCGTGGACGAAAGTCAGCGGATTGGTTCAGCGGCGACCGGGCACGGTGCTGCTGACCAGCATCGCCATCATGCTGCCGTTTGCTTGGGTCGGCGTTCAATTTCACGGGCACCTGAGCTACGGGCTGCTCAGCGAGCTGCCGCAGAACACCGCCAGCGTCATCGGGGCCGAGGCGGTTGCCGGGCACTACCCGCCTGGGATCGCGGGGCCGATCACCGTGCTGATTCGGAACGACGCTGGCTCGTTCCTCAACGAGGACGACGGCGAACTGACGGATCAGGCTCGCGGGATCATCGAGTCGCTGACCGATCAGCTCCGCGATCAGCAGAACAAACTGCAACTGGCCGACGTGCGCACGTTGCTGCATCCTTTCGGTGGCGGACTGTCGAATCTGCCTCACGACGATGCCGCTCGCGAAGGGAGCGGCTCCGGCATTCAACTGGTCAGCGGCACCGGAAGATCGTCGCTCCTCAGCGGCCTGGGGAAGAAGCTGGAAAAGCAACGGACGACTCAGCACTACGTCAGCTCCGCCGGTGAGTTCCAAGGCCGCGTGCTGCGAGTCGATCTCGTGCTCCAACAAGACCCGTTCTCTCGCAACAGCATCGCGCAGTTCGAGTCGATCCGGCAGTCGATCGAAACGTCGATTCCGGCGGGTTTGAAAGTCTTCACGCTCGGCCCGACGGCCAGCATTCGCGACCTCAAAGCGGTGACCGATCGGGATCAAATCCGCATCGACGTACTCGTCCTTGGCGGCGTGTTCCTGATTCTGATGGTTCTGCTCCGCCAACTGACGATCTCGCTGTACCTGATCGTCAGCGTCTTCTTCAGCTACCTCGTGACACTTGGAGCGACGTTCGTACTGTTCTGGGCGATGTCCCCGGCCGAGTTTGCTGGGCTGGATTGGAAAGTCCCGATGGTCCTGTTCACGATCCTGATCGCGGTCGGCGAGGACTACAACATCTTCCTGATGACGCGCATCGAGGAAGAGCAGCGATTGCACGGCCCCGTCGCGGGGGTGATCTCCGCTCTGCAAAAGACCGGCAGCATCATTTCGAGCTGCGGCATCATCATGGCCGGAACGTTCTGTTCGCTGCTGGCCGGGTCGTTGGTCGGAATGCACCAATTGGGATTCGCGCTCGCCTTCGGAGTTCTCCTCGACACGTTCGTCGTGCGGCCGATTCTGGTCCCGGCGTTTCTGGTGCTGCTCCACGAAGGTCGCTTGAGTAGCGTGAAGAGCTTGCTGGCGAGAGTCGAACCGCCGATTTCCGGCTCGTCCGACGCGATTCAACCTGCGGACGTAGGGGGCGAATGATGAGCGTGGCACGAGTCTTCGGTGTTGGCCTGCTGGCCGTTGTCGGCTTGGTGATGTGTACGTCGCGCTCGATCGCTCAAGAGACGGTCCCCGGCTGGCACACGAATTTGGATGACGCCTGCAAGCTGGCGGAATCGACCGGCAAGCCGCTGTTCATCACGTTCCGCTGCGTCCGTTGACCGGAGTGCTGGCTGTGGGATGGGCAGGTTGCTCAGGAAGATCCCGAGATCCGTCAAGCTCGTGCGGACTACGTTTGCGTCCGCGTGACCTCGATGAACCGCGTGGACGTTGCGCGCTTCGAGTTCGACTTTGACACGACTTGGGCCGGCTTCTTCACCGACTCCAAGCTGCGGATCTACAGCCGCTACGGCGGTCGCGATGAACACGAGCCGGAGGCGCGGCTCAGCAAAGCGTCGTTGCTGCAAACGATGCGCGAGTCGCTTGCCGCTCACCACGCCGCGCAGTTTCCCTCTTCCGAGCCGCGAGCCGTTCCGTTGTGGCACCCCGAACCGAAAT
>JBJXEX010000381.1:0-76303 GCA_046156195.1 Planctomycetaceae bacterium
GATTGCGCCGATGACCGCTTGGGACGTGGGCAAAACGAGGACGGCGAAATCTGAAATTCGCACACCCGACCCCGGCTCATTGCGCCCGCCGCTTCCTTCGGAACGTCGGCTGATCGCGCGATCGGCATCGGACGACTTGCCGATCCTCGTTGCCGACGAATTGGCCGAGCAACCGGCCTCGCTGCCGATACTCGTTGCCGACGAACCGTCCGCCGACGATGTCGCGTTGCCGGTCTTGGAAGAGGAGCTCGTCGCCGATCGACTCCCTCCGTTCCCAGTGCCGTGGCGGCATCCGATTCAGTGTGGGATGTGGATCGCGCGGACACTGTTCGGTCTCGCGAGCCTGATCCTGTTGTTGGCGGTCGCGGCGGCCGTGCCGCTCGTCAACTTTTGGGTGCTGGGTTATCTGCTGGATGTGGAAGGCCGAGTCGCTCGCAGCGGAAAGATTCGAGCCTCGTTTCCATTGTTGGGACTCGCACCGCGCTTCGGTTCGATCGTGCTGGGCGTTTGGCTGTGCGTGCTGCCGCTGCGTCTGTTGGCCCGTGCGGCGACGGACGCCGCTTTGATTGATCCCGACGGTCTGGTCGCGGCTCCTTGGGCAATCGGTTTGTCTGCCGCGAAGTGGCTGGTGGGCACGCATCTCTGTTTGGCGTTGGCTCGCGGTGGCGCACTGTCGTGTTTTATTCCCTTCAAAGGATTCGTCGGCTTTTTTCTAAGAACATTCTTGCGCATCCAATCGCCGTTGGTGTTGGCGAGCCGAACACTCTGGATTCTGGCTCGCTGTCGCGATCACGACTATTGGAATCGCGCCTCGACGGCGATTGGTCAGTTTCTCTCGGGCCTGAATGCTCGACCGTATTACTCCGCAGGCTGGCGAGGCTATCTGGGAACGGCCGCGTGGTTGGTGATTCCCTCGGCGCTGTACGGCTCGCTGCACGATCCCGACAAGCCGGCTCAGGTGTTGGTGATGCTGACCGGCGGCGTCGGCTTGTGGCTGACGCTGCTCTGGACACCGCTGCTGCAAGCGCGCTTCGCGGCCGAGAATCGAGTCATGGCGTTTGGGGAACTCGGCACCGCTCGGGAGCTGTTTCGCCGCGCGCCGTTCGCGTGGCTGTTTGCGATCGTGTTGACGTACTTGCTGGCGTTGCCGATGTACTTGTTCAAAGCGGTGTCGCCACCGCAAGACGCGATGTGGTTCGTCACGATCCTGTTCGTGGTCTCGATCTTTCCCGCGAAGGTCGCGCTGGGCTGGGCCTACGGCCGCTCGATCCGCCGCACCGAACGTGCGTGGTGGCCGTGGCGCTGCTTATGCAAGATCGTGCTGGGAGTGCTGGTGGCGATCTACGTCTTCATCCTGTTCTTCACCCCCGCGATCGGCGAACACGGTCGCCGAGTTCTCTTCGAGCATCACTCGCTGTTGCTGCCCGTGCCGTTTTAACGTCGCCGCCATCGCTCCGATGTGGACGAGACTTACTACTGAGACTTTCTACTCAGCGGGACATGCTTCCGAACCGTCCCGACCGAAGCTACCTTCACCCCGCCCATCGGCTCGCCACACAAATTCGGAGTACGCTTCATGCCCGCAGATCCGCCGTTCGTCTCGCAGACCACTTCACCCCCGCCGATCATCATTCAGCAACTTCCACCCAGTCCGATGTGGGCGCGCCGCTGGTTCGTGCGACTGCTGCTGGTTGCGTTGGTCTTTTCGCTGATTTATTCCGCGCGGTTGAACTCGGAATATCGCGCGTACTTCCAAAGCGGCGAAGGCCCCACCGAGAGTTATCGTTCCGGCGACAAGCTGGCCACCGACAAGATCGCCGTTCTGGACGTGAGTGGCACGATCATGCCACCGTTCACCGGGCACTTCCTGAAGGCCATTCAGCGCGTCAAAGAGGACAAGCACGTCAAAGGGGTGTTGCTGGTCGTCGATAGCCCTGGCGGCTTGGTGGCCGATAGCGATCAGATTTACCGTAAGCTCGTGGACCTGCGGAAAACGAAACCGATCTACGTTTCGATGAAACGTCTGGCGGCCTCCGGCGGCGTGTACATTGCGATGGGCTGCGGCGAAGAGGGGAAGATCTTCGCCGAACCAACCACCTGGACCGGCTCGATCGGTGTCATCATCCCTCGCTATGACGCCAGCGAACTCGCCGGGAAAGTCGGATTGAAGACTGACTCACTGAAGACCGGCGAGTTCAAAGACTCGCTCGACCCACTGCGTGCGTTGTCCGATCGCGACCGCGAGTTGTGGGGCGTGATCCTCAACGACAGCTTGCAACGCTTCACCAAGATCGTCGATGAGAACCGCAAAGGACTCGACGCGGCTCAAGTCAAAGAGCTTGCTACCGGCCAGATCTTCACCGCCGACCAAGCCAAGGCCAACGGCCTGATCGACGAGATCGGCGACGAAGAGGCCGCGCTCGAAGCCTTAAAGATCAAACTCGGACTCACCAAGGTTCGCGTTGTGGAGTTCAGCACCCCCGTCTCGCTGATGGACCTGCTGCTCGGATCGGCCCAAGCGCGCGATCCCGAAACGCAATTGCGCAAGCTGCTGGAAATGTCGGTCCCGCGAGCCATGTACTTCTTCGGTTCGACTCCGGCGCTCGTCCCGTTGTGGCAATCGGCGATCGAGTCGAGGTAGTTGCGTTTGTAGCCGCGTTCGCCAGAACGCGGGGGGGGGCGGTGAAGATTTAGAGCCGTGACCGTGAGGGAGCGGTTGTCAGTCATTGAAGCAACCGCTCACGGTCGCGGCTTCAGAAAGTTCACAGCCTCGGAATCATTCCGCCCGCGTTCTGGCGAGCGCGGCTACAACCTGCGCAACTTCACAACGAACGCTTCGGGTGACATCGCCCTGGGAATTCACTCATGGGTCTCTTTTCGTGGCTCTTCCGAAAACCAGCGTTTGAGCAACTGCCCGATCGCATCTTTCTGACGCGGTCGGCCATGCTCGGCAACTTTGTGAATCACTCCCAAGCCGCTCTGCAAACTTATGATCGCGTCCTGCTCGTGACTCATTTCGAGAAATCGCGGCGAGAGATTCTGGAGGAGTTCAAAGCGGCACAAACTTCAGTGGAAGACAACTTTGTCCGGTTAAGGAGCCATGCGGTTTCATCCCAACTTCGTTCCGGCATCCTCACGCTGTCCTTGGCCGACCAATGCTCCGTGGAAGACATCTTGGTCGAGTCGCATGACAAGTCACTGCGCGTCGCCCTGTTGGTGGCCGAGCGTCATCCGTTGCGTCGCCATGATGAGCGAATCGAACAATTCGCCGCCGCCATGCCTGCCACCGCGAGTCTGACCTACTTCGCTTCCCTCGAAGATGCAGTTGCGAAACGATTCGCCGGAGCGTGGGTGTCGGACACTCTGGTCAATCTCGGCATGCAGCCGGACGAGTGCATCGAGAGTCCAATGGTGACGCGACGGCTCATCGCGGCTCAACGAAAACTTGAATCCGCGATGATCTCCGATACTCCAGCCGACTCCGCGGAAGAATGGTGCGAACGAAACTTGTCAAAATCTTGAGGTTCCAACATGAAGTGTTCTCTGATCGTCAGCTTGGTTCTGTTGCTCGGCGGAATTCTGACCGACAGGTGCGAGGCCGCCGATTCGCTGGCCGGCAAGCGGCCGAATATCGTCTTCGTTTTGACTGATGATCAGGGCTACGGCGATCTGTCATGTCACGGCAATCCGATCTTGAAGACCCCGCACATCGACCGCCTGCATCGCGAAGGGGTCCGCTTCACCGATTTCATGGTCAGCCCGACCTGCTCACCAACACGCTCGGCGTTGATGACAGGGCGGCATGAATTCCGCAACGGCATCACGCACACGATCAACGAACGCGAACGACTGACGTTGTCGGCGACCACGCTGGCTCAAGTGCTCAAGTCGGCCGGTTATGCGACCGGCATCTTTGGCAAATGGCATCTCGGCGACGAACCGGATCACTGGCCCAGCCGCCGTGGCTTCGACGAGATGTTCATTCACGGAGCCGGCGGCATCGGCCAGTCGTATCCCGGAAGCTGCGGCGATGCGCCGGGCAACTCCTATTTCAGTCCCGCGATCCTGCACAACGGCAAGTTCGAGAAGACCAACGGCTATTGCACCGACGTCTTCTTCACTCAGGCGTTGAAGTGGATCGAGGTCACGAAAGGCAAGCAGCCGTTCTACGCACACATCGCGACGAACGCTCCGCATGGGCCGCTGCATGTGCGACCTGAGGACGAGGCTCGCTATGCCGACAAGGTGGACGATCCGAACGCGGCGAAGTTCTTTGGCATGATCGCCAACATCGACGACAACGTCGGCAAGTTGCTCGCGAAGCTCGGCGAGTGGGGGATCGAGCGCGACACGCTGGTCATCTTCATGAACGACAACGGCGGCACCGCCGGAGTGAAGATCTACAACGCCGGAATGCGCGCCCAAAAGGGAACGCCCTGGATCGGCGGCACGCGAGCAAGTTCCTTCTGGCGCTGGCCCGGTACGCTCAAGCCGGCCGACTGCGATCGGCTCGCCGCGCATGTTGACTTCTTTCCAACGCTCGCCGAACTCGCCGGAGCCAAGCTGACGGACGAGGTGCAGAAACAAGTCGAAGGCCGCAGCCTCGTGTCGCTGCTGAGCAACCCGCAAGGCGATTGGTCCGATCGCACGCTCTTCACGCACGTCGGCCGCTGGCCGACGGGAGCCGACCGCTCGAAGTTCAAGTACGCAACGTGCAGCGTCCGCAACTCGCACTATCAGTTGGTGTCTGCCTCCAAAGGCGAGACGAAGAACTGGCAACTCTTCGATCTGAAAGCCGATCCCGGCGAGAAGACCGACATCGCCGACCAGCACCCTGACGTCGTCAAACAACTCGACGGCGAATACGACCGCTGGTGGGACTCGGTCCAACCGCAGCTCGTCAATGAAGACGCGGTGCCGCCGGCCGAGAATTCCTTCAAGACGTTGTTCAATCAACAGTTCGCCAACAAAGCACTTGGCGAGCAGAGTCCGCCGCGAGAAGCGCGGAAGAAAGCAGTCGCGAAGAAATCAAATCCCTCAATGGAGAAGATCACCGACGATCCCGCCTTGCCCCGCGTGCTGCTGATCGGCGATTCGATCTCGATTGGCTACACATTGCCGGTTCGCAAGCTGCTTGCGGGGAAGGCCAACCTGCATCGCATCCCGACCAACGGCGGCCCGACCACCAACGGCATTGCGAATCTCAAGACGTGGCTCGGCGACGGCAAGTGGGACGTCATCCATTTCAACTGGGGACTGCACGACCTCAAGCTGATCGACAACAAGCATCAAGTCCCCATCGACGCCTACGAAAAGAACCTCCGTGAACTCGTCGCCCAGTTGAAAGCGACGAACGCCAAGTTGATCTGGTGCTCGACCACGCCGGTCCCCGACGGAGCTTCCATCCGCAACAAAGAGGACGGCCCGAAATACAACGCCGTCGCCAAGAAAATCATGGAGGAGATGCAGGTGCCAATCGACGACCTCTATGAGTTCGCGTTGCCGCAGCTCGACAAGATTCAGCAAAAGGAGAATGTCCACTTCTCGCCCGCTGGATCGGAGGTGCTCGCTCAGCAAGTCGTGAAGTCGATCGAGCAGCACTTGCCGAAGAAGTAAGGCGATCACATCCCGTAGCCGCACTCGCCAGAGTGCGGGCGTCCCGCGTTCTGGCGAACGCGGCTACGGGCGAATCTCTCTGGCCTCATTCCTCTGCCGACAAGGACCACCGCTATGAGAACCGCTTTTTCGTCTCTCACTGCCGCTGCCTGTTGTATGTGTCTCGGTCTGTCAGCCTTCGGGGCCGACTCTGCGAAGCCCAACGTGTTGGTCATCGTCGCGGATGATCTTGGCTGGGGAGAACTCGGCTGTCAGGGTAATAACGAGATCCCGACACCGCACACCGACTCGATCGCCAAGAACGGAATTCGTTTCACGAGCGGCTACGTCAGCGGCCCGTATTGCTCACCAACGCGAGCAGGCTTGATGAGTGGCCGCTATCAGCAGCGCTTCGGCCACGAGTTCAATCCAGGGCCGACCGCTCCCGACAACTTCGGCATCAAGCAACCCACGATCGCTAATCGGCTCAAGGACGCTGGCTATGCCACGGGGATGTTCGGCAAATGGCACCTTGGCGACGGAGATTCGCATCCGCTGAAGCGCGGCTTCGACGAGTACTACGGATTCCTCGGCGGAGCACATCCCTATCACCAGATCGGCCAGGGCCGCAGCGCGATCCTGCGCGGCAATGAGCCGGTCGAGAAGATGGAATACACGACGCTCGACTTCGGCCATGAGGCGGCCAAGTTCATCGACAAGAATCATGACAAACCGTGGTTTGTGTACCTGCCATTCAATGCGGTCCACACGCCGATGGAAGCGCCGCAGAAATATCTCGATCGCTTCGAGAAGATCACCGACAAGAAACGCCGCACGTTCGCCGCGATGCTTTCGGCAATGGACGACGCGATCGGTGAGGTGCTCGGCAAGCTGCGTGAGCACAAGCTCGAAGAGAACACGCTGGTGGTCTTCTTCGCCGACAACGGTGGCCCGACCGGAGCCAACACTTCCGTCAACGGGCCGCTCAACGGTTTCAAAGCCTCCGTCTGGGAAGGGGGCGTGCGCGTGCCGTTCCTGATGCAGTGGAAAGGCAAGCTGCCCGCCGGCAAGGTCGAGGATCGGCCGGTCATTCAACTCGACGTGCAGGCCACGGCGCTCGCGGCGGCGGGCGTGACCATCAAGCCGGATTGGAAACTCGATGGTGTCAATCTGCTGCCGTATCTGACCGGTGAAAAGAAAGACGCGCCGCACGACGCACTCTTCTGGCGATTCGGAGCACAACGAGCCGTTCGCATGGGGGACTGGAAACTGACTTCGGTCGGCGGATCAACCATGTTGTTCAATCTCGCCAAAGACATTGGCGAGAAGACCGACCTCGCGTCACAAGAGGCGGATAAGCTCAAGCAGCTTGAGGCCGCCTACGCCGAGTGGAACAAAAGCAACATCGAACCCGCCTGGGGCAACGCCAATCGCGGAGCCAAGCAGGCGAAACCCGATCAGCCGAAGAAGAAAAAGAAGAAAGCGGAAGAGAAAGCCTGAATGCCTCAAGCCGCGTCATTGATTGCCGAACAGCCGCTTCAGCCGCTCTTGGTGATATGCAAGCCGCTCGCTCGCCGACATCTTCGCGAAGTTCGGACGCCCGGCGTCGGGCGGCGGTGCTATCGCCTCGGCTTTCTCAGTTGAGACAGTCGGCAAGCTGATCACCGTGCCGCTGCCGCCGTAGCTCATGACGTTGGTTTGCAGCTTGAGGTCATCTTCCAGCGAACGCTGCGGAGTGATCTTCAACTCTTGCAGAACTCCGTGATAAGCACGCACCGCTTCGCGAGGTTCGATGACGCCGTCGGTGATGTAGCGCAGCATCTGAATGAAGGCGAGCTGGTGCTCGGCGTTGTTGATCTTGCGGCCGTACAGCGCGACTCGCGCCCCGTACTTCTGGGCCTCATGAATCAAAAGAAAAGCGTCGAGCGTCGTTCCGGCCCCTCCGCCCAAAATGCCGACGATCAAGTGCGGATCGAAGTGGACGAGTTCCTCCATCGCGCGCGGGCCGTGATAAACCATCTTCAAAAACGTCGGCCGGCCGGCACTCGTGACTCCGGCCAACGAGCGAGCGATCACGTCGTTGATGAAGCCCGGCAACTGATCCGGCGCGACGGCATCTGGCACGTTCGGATCGAAGATCTCCAGGAAGTAGCGGAATCGTTTCCGCTCGCACTCTTCGCGGAACTCTTTGAACTGATTCAGCACGTCGATGTCCAACTCAAGCTGGTTGTTGAACGTCGTCGAATACAAGCCGAGATCAACGCCGAGCGTCCGCTCCTCCGGTTCGCAGTCGAGATGCCCGCACTGAAGATGATCGAGACTCGCCGTGCGAAACGGCTGAGCGGGCGTCGTATGAATTCGGCCGCCACGATGAATATGGACGTCGGTCGCATCGTTCGCGCGAGCCGCCGGCGTAATGTGCGAGTTGTCAAACCGCCGCTCTTGAATCGTCAGGATCTCGCTGGTGCTGGCGGACATCAGCACGATGTCCACGACCCCTTGGTCGATGACCTCGCGAATCTGCTGGCGGTACTGAGCCAACGTCTTGAATCGCACCTCACCATCATGCCGCTCGGGCGACTTGCCTGGAGCACCGATGGAGAAGCCCATGTCGGCATCCTTCGCGTCGGCGATGATGAACTCTTTGCAGCCGCTCGGATCGGCATGGATCGCGGCCAGTTTACGGTCGAGTGATTTTTCAATGGGCATAACAAAACTCAGTGATTCGGATTTTGATTCCGGCCGACAGCCGATTGCCGAAAGCCGACAGCCGTTATCCCCTTTTTAAGATGCGAAGGAAAAAGGATAACGGCCATCGGCGATCGGCTTCCGGCTGTCGGCCGAACAAGACTCCGCCTTTCGACGGGGATGCCAGAGAGCCTAGAGTCTAAACTCCAACAGCCACAAGACTCGTTGAGGAGAGGACTCCGCCGATGAAATCGCTCCGCGTCGCCACCTGCCAGTTTTCCGTCGAAGGCCGTGATGACGGAGGACATCGTCCATGGACGGGGTTATGCTCAAGCGGCAGTCTCGGTGGGCATGGTCGTCCCGCGAAGTGGTCTGAGACGCAGCCTTGTTGGAGTCTTCGATGCGTGAGTTGTCCGTGCCCAATGTTCTTGACGACATCGTCGCTGACAAATTGACCGAGATCGCGGCCGCGAAACAGCGAGTGTCGGTCGAATCGCTCGCATCACGACTCGCCTCGGCCGCACCGCCGCGAGATTTCGTCGCCGCGTTGCAATCGTCCGCCGAACGAATTGGCGTCGGCATGATTGCCGAAGTGAAGAAGGCGTCGCCGTCGGCCGGGTTGATTCGGGCGGACTTCGATCCCGTCGCCATCGCCAAGACCTACGAAGCCAACGGAGCCGCGTGCATCAGTTGCCTGACCGACGAGAAGTATTTTCAAGGCCGGCTCGAATACCTGACCGCGATCAAGCAAGCGGTGTCGCTGCCGGTGCTGCGGAAGGATTTCATCGTCGATCGGTATCAAGTGCTCGAAGCTCGCGCGGCGGGGGCGGATGCAATTCTGCTGATCGCCGAGTGTCTCGACGACTGCCACCTGCGCGACCTCTATTTCTATGCCAGCGAACTCGGCATGGAATGCTTGATCGAGCTGTACGAGCCGGACAACCTCGACCGAGTGCTCAAGCTGCAACCTCCATTGGTTGGCGTCAACAATCGCAACTTGAAGACGATGATTACGGACTTCGATCAAACGATCCGGCTGGCTCCGCGCATCGCGGCTCAATCGCTGCTGGTGGCCGAGAGCGGGATTCGCACGCGGGCCGATGTGGAACGCCTGGTCGCGGCTGGCTGTCGAGCGATCCTTGTGGGGGAATCGCTGATGCGATCGGCCGACATCGGGGCAAGCGTGCGCGAGTTGCTCGGTCTCTAACGGATTCCCAATGGGAAGGAGTCCAGTCCCGTGGCTTTCTCGCGCAGCCAGTCGATGACTCGTTCCATGCGCATCCCGCGTGAGCCTTTCACGAGCAGGACATCTCCCGGCTCTAACACGGATTCAAGGACTGTCAGCAGGTTTTCCAACCGATCGGACTGAGCAAGTTGGCTCGAGCGCAGGCCGCCGCCGAGTGCTCCGTGGATCACTCGTTGGGCTTGCTCGCCGAGGGCGAGCAAACCGTCAACACCAGCTTCCGCGGCGACGCGGCCCAGTTCGATGTGAGCCTCCTCGGCGTGCGTGCCGAGTTCCAGCATGTCGCCGGTGATGAGCAGCCGTTTATTCGCTCCTTGCCAGTCGCGGAGCGTTTCGCAAGCGGCTCGCATCGACGAGGGATTCGCGTTGTAGGTGTCGTCGATCACCGTCCACGGGCCGATGTGATGCACTTGGCAACGTCCGGGAGCAGCTTGGAAGTTCGCGAATCCGTCGGCAATTTGCCGCGGCGAGAGACCGATCTCGCGAGCAATCGCCAGCGCGGTCAACGCCGCCGTTAAGAAGTGCCGACCGGTCACGGGGACGCTGTATTCCACTCGATCGACCTCAAACGTCAGCCGCTGATTGGCCAGACGCACGTTCGTCCCGCGCACCTGATTACCGTCCGACTCGCCGACGAACAACACACGACAGCCAGCACGCTCGGCCATGCCGCGCGTCACCCGATTGTCGCCCGGCAGAACCGCGAATCCGGTGGTTGGCAATGACTCCAGCAATTCTCCTTTGCCAAGCACGATCCCTTCCGGCGAGCCGAAGCCGACCACATGTGCGAGTCCGATCCCGGTGATGACTCCGACTTCCGGTTGAGCAATCTTCGCCAACATCGCGATCTCGCCGACCGCCGACGCGCCCATTTCGAGCACCGCGAACTCGTGAGTCGGATCCAGTTCCAGCAAGCTCAGCGGCAGGCCAATGTGATTGTTGAAGTTCTTCAAGCTGCGAACGCCCGAACGCGAAGCGGAGAGCACCGCATGAATCATCTCTCGCGTCGTCGTCTTGCCGAAGCTGCCCGTGACACCGATCACCAACCCAGCCTGTTGCGACCGATGCCAGCACGCGAACTCCGCCAACGCGGTCAGCGTGTCCTCGACCACGATCAACGGCGGGACCGGCTCGTGCTCTGATCCGTTCGCCCAGGCGACATGAGCTTGATCCAACCGTTCACGCCGCACGACCGCCGCCCCGGCTCCGCGGCGACGAGCCTCCGCAAGAAACTCGTGCCCGTCGTGATGCTCGCCCCGCAACGCCCAGAACAGATCACCCGGCTGCGTCAGCCGCGAGTCAATCACCACTCGCCCGCTCGTGACGTTCGCGTTCGGGCAGCCGATCAACTCTCCGCGCGTCGCCGTCGCCAGAGAGGTGAGTGAATTCATCGCCAGTTTCCTTCGAGCACCAGTGTTTTCTCGGCTCCGGTCAATGCCTCGCGGACCACTTCGCAGTCGTCAAATGGGTAGCGTTTCGTGCCGATGATCTGCTCGGTCTCGTGCCCCTTGCCGGCGATCAACACACAGTCTCCGGGGCGAGCTTGATCGAGTGCCCACGAGATCGCCGTGCGACGATCGAGTTCGATGTGCAGCGGCGGGAAGCTCGGCGCGAAACCGGCGAGGATGTCTTCGACGATCCGCTGCGGGTCTTCGGTGCGCGGGTTGTCGCTGGTCACGACGATCAAGTCGGCGGCGAGCACCGCACGGGCCATTTTGGGACGCTTGTTGCGATCGCGATCACCACCCGCTCCGAACACAACGATGATCCGCCTCGAACAGATTCGCCGCAAATTCGTGACGCACCGTCGCAGCGCATCTTCGGTATGAGCGAAGTCCACAAAGACCTCGAACGGCTGACCGGCATCGACTCGTTCCATGCGCCCCGGCACGGCTCCGAGTAAGCCGAGACCCAGCGCGATCGTCTTGAGCGGCACTCCAAAATGATGTGCGGCCGCGGCCGCCGCTAATGCGTTCGAGACGTTGTATCTCCCGATCAGCGGCGAGAAGACTTCCTCCGCCTCGGCACCGCAGCCGAGCACAAACCGAGTTCCGGCCTTCGATTCGTCCAAGATCGGCGCGGTCACGTCCGCCTCACGCTCGATTCCAAACGTCACCAGATGCCGACCAGCCGGCAGCAACCGAGCGATCGACGAACAGCGTTCATCATCCGCATTCAGGACCAACACGCCCCCCGGTTTGAGGTGCTCGACGATCCGCGACTTCGCGGCGAGATACGCTCCGAAGTCCGGGTGATAATCGAAATGATCCTGCGTGATGTTGGTGACGATCGCCGCGTCGAGTTGCGTGCCACACGCTCGACCTTGATCGAGCGCGTGGCTCGAAAGCTCCATCGCGGCGTGAGTCGTGCCGGCCGCGACCATCGACGCCAGCCAGTTCGAGAGGACTTGCGAATCGGGGGTCGTCAGACCGGCTCGTTCGCGGCGCGCTCCGTCGCTGTATTCGATCGTGCCCAGGAGACCCGTCTGATATCCGGCTGCGCGCAGGATCGAACGAATCATCCAAGTGGTGGTCGTCTTGCCGTTGGTGCCGGTGACTCCGGCCAGCTTCAAGATTTGCGAAGGTCGGCCAGCCAGAGCATCGCACAAACGCGCATACGCTCGCCGCACGTCCGGCACGATGCACTGCAGCACGGGCAAGTCCGGCAGTTCGCGGCTGAGCAACAACGCTTCGGAACCGCGCAGCACGGCGTCGCGAGCGAACTCTTCGCCGTTACGTCGCGTACCGGGGATCGCGGCGAACAACACGCCGGGACTGACCAGATCGCTCCGTTCGGTCGCGTGCGTGACGAGGATGTCGTCATCACCGATGAACTGTGCGTCTGGGAAAAGAGCGAGCAAACTGACAGGCGGATTGCGATGAGTGGCGGACACGTCGGGCCTCCTTGCCGGGGGACGTGAGAGGAACTGGAGCATCAAGCTGGAGTGGAAGTGAGTCCGGTCAGAGCGCCGAACCGAAGGGGGGCGGGATTCTCGACAATTGACCAAATGGGTCAAGCCGAGTTTCGAGCGAGTGCATCACAACAATTCCACAGGCGGAGGTTATTTCTCGTCGGTGTTATTTCTCGTCGGTGCCATTGCTCGTGGAGCGTTGCAGGAATTGGAGCCAGCGACGGCCGGGCGTGGCGTTTGCGCTGGCATTGGCTCCACCATTCGCCCCGTCGCTCGAGGCGCGTGAGCCGCTGATGTTGGAACCCGGTTCGTCGGGGGAGAAGCCGAGTTGCTTCATCTGTCGCGCGACTTGCTCCGCCTTGATGGTCAGCTTCGCGTCCTCGCGTGCCAGCTTGGCTCGTTGCAGCGAGAGATCCACCTCGGCCACGCGGAGCTTGTCTTGGAGGCGATCGCGCAGTTCGAGCAATTCGCGATACAGCTCTTCGGGGACGAAATTGAGCTTCTCCCAATCGGGAAACTCGGTGCTGGCGTCGGGTGAGCTGAGTCGGCGCAGCAATGTGGCGATGTACTCATCGCGGTCACGGATCGCTTCGTAAAGTTGTGATTGGTCCGCGATATCGAGGTCGATCGCGGTTGGCGGATCGGGCAACGGTGCCGGAGCCGGACGTTCGGAAATGGTGAACTCGGTGTCGGCCTGGTCTCTGGCAAGCACCGAGCGGTGCGTCAACGGAGCCTGCGAACTGCTGGACGCATCGTGAAAACTCTGGCTCGCCAGCATTGCGGTTTTGATCGCTTCCCAGCCGGAACTGGCCGGTTCTTTGGCAGGGATATCCGAGAAGACCGATCCGCCGGAGGGGGGCGTGCCGAGGCTGGCCCCCGACGTGATCATCTCGTGGAGATCGGAGAGTCGCGATTCGATGCGCGCCAACATCTCTCCCGCTTGCAAGTCTTGCCATTGGCCGACCAGTTGAGTGATCTGCTCGGACATCGCCTCCTGGTTTTCGATCAGTTCGGGGGGGATGCCGGCGGCAACGGCTCCGCCCCGTCCGCCACCCGTGCGTTGCAAGCGGTCCAATTGATCGGCCGCTTGTTCGAGTCGCTGGGTCAGCATCTGCACGATTTGATCGCGCTCTTTGAGCGAGTCTTGCAGATCGTTGATACGTTTTTCGTAAGCTGCGGCCAGCAGCTCATCGGGAATACCGTTCGGCGCGGCGGGACTGCTCTTGATCGCGAGGTCTTTGATCGTCTGCATCGTCCCCGTGAGACCTGGCTTCTTCGCGGCGACCGCTCCCGCAGAAAACGTCAAAGGCCGCGACGCGACCGCCGGCTTTGGAACCTCCGAAGCGGAATCGGTCTCGCGAGCCGCTAAACGAACAGCGGTATCGGCGGGATGCGGCATGGAAACCATCTCTACGATTGATCGTGGCTCGCGCTGCGAGCGTCGGCTTGGAAGACGTGACTGCGTCCGCCACGAATTGGGAACAACTCGACGGACAAAGGTAGGTCGAAGACTTGCCTCACAGAACCGAGGTTGGCCGAGACCTCTTTCAAAGTCGGTTCGGTTGTGACAGTGCTAGCGATTCTCATCAAGCTGCGGGTTGCGACCCGTCGCTCAGGCGACTCGCTTGAGTCGATTCAATGTGTCCGCGAGTTTGCCACTCGCGAGGGGGACTCGTATCATCCCGCCCCATTCACAACCCCTCCCGAACCCCATTGCGAAGATCATGGCCAAAATCACCTTCGTCAAAGAGAAGAGAACCATCGAAGTCCAACCGGGCACGAAGCTCCGCACGGCTGCGATGCAAAACGGCGTCGAAGTCTATGCCGGGATTCACAAAGTGCTGAACTGCCACGGCTTCGCCCAGTGCGGCAGTTGTGTGATGCGAGTGACGAAAGGCGAGGAGAACGTCAGCCCGCCCGGCTTGTGGGAACGCCTGCGAATGGTCCTGTGGCGAATCGGCAACGAGAACCTCCGACTCTCCTGCCAGTGCCGAGTCATTGGCGACGGCAACGTCGAAGTCGAATCCACCCCCTCGCTGAACTGGCACGGCGAACGCTTCTGGGGCTGAGGAGCGCCATGAGCCGAAACGCGCGGGCATCCGGTTTTCTTCAACGGGCCTGACTCGATCACAGCTCGTATCGGATTTGGCCGTTCGTTTGCGACCGCGAGACACGGTCGATTGCGTACAGACCGGCCAAGACGAATTCGACGCACGACGCGCGCACCGCGATATCGGTCGCCGCGTTGACCTCGAACGCTTTCTCCCAAGCGGGTGGGACGCGCTTCAATCGCTCGGCGTAGTTCGCCGAGGGCAATAGGTCGCCGACTTCGATCTTCACTCCCTCGGCGAAAATCTTGGCGATCTCTTCCAGACCGTGCTCGGCGACGTACTCGCTGAAGACCGTGCGGATCGCCTCGGCCAGCAATGCGTCGAGGATTTGACGCTCGGACATCTGATGGCTGCCCATCAGGTCCAGCTCCAGCTTGCCCAGCGATGACGAATACAAATGGCCGAGGTCACTGATGCGCGGCACGGCGGGACGTTCGCCAAGCCGTGCTCCGCGCTGCCGAGCACTGGCGATCATCGTTCGATAGTTGGCGATGCTGAATCGAGCACTCACGCCGGATTGCTGGTCGATGTACTTGGATTTGCGAGCGGCGATGCTCAGCTCTTCGATGATCTCTTTCATGAACCTCGGCACGATCACCGGGAACGGTTCGCCGAGATTGATGGCCGCTTCTTGTTCGAGAATTTCGATCCCTTGATCGCGCTCTTTGGGATAGTGCGTGTGGATCACCGAGCCGATGCGGTCCTTGAGCTGCGGGATCACCTTGCCGCTGCGGTTGTACGTCGCCGGATTGGCCGAGAACAAAATCAACACGTCGATATCGAACCGCACGGGATAGCCCCGAATCTGCACGTCGCGCTCTTCGAGAATGTTGAACAGTCCGACCTGCACGAGTTCATCAAGCTCCGGCAGTTCGTTCATCGCGAAGATGCCGCGGTGCATTCGCGGGATCAGCCCGAAGTGCAGAGCCGCCTCGGCCGACATGCTGACTCCGCCGACCAGCTTGGCGGGGTCGATCTCGCCGATGATGTCGGCGAACTTGGTGCCGGGTGCGAGCCGCTCGACAT
Organism: Planctomycetaceae bacterium; assembly: GCA_046156195.1. GTDB lineage: Bacteria > Planctomycetota > Planctomycetia > Planctomycetales > Planctomycetaceae > SXKJ01. The sequence goes on from JBJXEX010000381.1 coordinate 15,575, forward strand.
ACCGTTCCGAACGCGGCCACCACGCGATCGGAACTTCACTGGGCGGGACGCTCGCGATCAGTTCGCGGCAGACGCTCGTGATCGGTCGATACGGGTCGTCGTGCAGCGGAGCTTCCGGGTGGACGAGGTAAGGAATCTCATCGTCGAGGAAGCGGACGAGCGTGCGCATCAGGCGACTCTTGCCCTGTCCCTTCTCGCCGAGGAAGAGCATGTCGTGCCCGGCGATGATCGCGATGTTCGTTTCCGGGATGACGGTGTTCTCGTAGCCCACCAGGCCGGGGAAGAGTTCGTCTCCCTCCGCCAGCATCCTCAAGAAGTTGTCTCGAATCTCTTGCTTGACGCTTTTCGAGACCCAGCCACTCTCACGCAGTTGTTGCAGGTTCGTTGGCTTTCGATCGCTGGCTGGCATCATGTCTCCGCGGTTCCAAGGAGTGGCTGTGGGATTCGTTCGTCGGTTTGCGGCGGTATTATAGCTGCGAGTTGTCTTGAGCCGACACTCGCCCGACAAACAGTGTGGTGCGACGCGGAGAGGCTGCAAAGATTCAGAGCCGCGACCGTGAAGGAGTGGTGATTCGCAAGGAATGACAACCGCTCCCTGACGGTCGCGGCTCGAAAAGCTCACTGTCGGGGAGCGTCGTGCCACACTCCAAGGAGATGCCATGATCGACCTGAAGGCCATCGTCATCGACAGTGATCAACTTCCCGACGAGACATTCGCGTGGGGCACGCTCAAGTGGCTCTGCAACGCGGTTCGGTGATCCGCATCCCGGCGGGTGTGCGACACAATCTGAGCAACACCGGTTCGGAGACGATCGTCTGTCTGATTTCGTTTTCGTCTGGCGCTCGCGAAACGGTGTTCCTGGAATAGTGGTCATTTTCATGTATAGCCACGTTCGCCTGGGGCTGTTGAATAAGTCGTATAACCGCAAGCCCGAGGCGTGCGGTTAAACGACGCGGCGAAGCCGCAATGTGGCTCGACGCTCCGCGTCGAGAGTCGCGACGCGGAGCGTCGCGCCACAATGCGCGCACGCCGACAAGAATCTGAGAACTGGTAGTACGAACAAATTCAACCCGCTCGCTCAAAATTGTTGGGCCGGAACTACCTCCCCAGCAACTTGGCCATGAGGAATTCGGTCGCGCTGGCATACTTGTCCGATTTGGAGACGCCAGGGATCAACAGGTGGCACTCGTGGCCCGACTTGTCGGACTTCTCTTTCAGCTTCACTCCGTAGACCGGATGGTGAATGCCGTGCCCGGCGTCTTTCGACGGGAGCGTCATGTCGGCACCATAGGTCATCAGCAGCGGCGGGTCTTTTCCATCGACATGGTTGTTGGGGGAGAACTCCACATAGAGCGCGCGGTGCTTGTCGTAGTTTTTCAGTGCATCGTCGATGGTCTTCTCGCCGACGGCCAGATTGATCATGCGATGCTTGAGTACGTTCGGCCCGAGCCACTCTTCGCAGACTTTCGGATCGATCGAAGTCTGCCCGCTGGCCACAGCCGCCGCGCAGACGCGGGTTGATTCGCGCAGCACCGGATCGGTCGCTTTCGGGTCAGCGAGATCGTCGTGCAACAACAGCCACATTGAGGTGCAGGCACCCGCGCTGCCGCCGGTCAGCGCGATGTGTTGCGTGTCGATGTTCCAATCGGCGGCCTTGGTGCGGAGAAACTGAATCGCTCGTTCCTACAAACACCGCAACAGACCGCTTTCGATTTTCGCTTTGATCTCGTCGCGGACGCGGCGGAACTCGGCGAGCCGTTGTTCGTCGGTGCCAGCCGCGTGATACGGATCGTCGAAGGGCCAGTGCCAGCGTTCGACGCGGGCGGGGAACAGCGGACATTCCTTTTCCGCGTTGCCGCAGACGCTGATGATCAGATCGGGCGGAGTTCCCTCCGGCGGCAAGAATTGGCGGATGTGCTTGCTCACTTGCTGCGAGAGATCGACGCCCGACTCGCGCATCACCTGCACGGCCAGCGGATGGATATAGCCAGTCGGTTTCGCTCCCGCGGACAGGCTCTCAAAACGGTCCCCCGCCAAATGACGCAACCAACCCTCCGCCATCTGGCTCCGACACGAGTTGCCAGTACAGAGAAACAGAACGCGACGGCGTGGGCTTTGGATGAGTTCAATCACGGATGACGTCCCTTCATGGCTAGGAAAGCAAGAGAGGTTTGACTTTGTCGTGGGTGATGGCGGCAAGAACTGAATCGTCCCCGCCTTTTTGACTGAGGAAGTCACCCAGAGAAAAGTCGCGCTGCACCAAATGGCGATGACCAGCACCTGATTGGAGCGGATCGTAATCACGCCCGATGTGTCGGTCGTCGGCCAATGCCAAAACACAGGCCAAGAATTTCGAATGGAAAATCACCGCTTTCGCGAGACACCGCACAGCGCCGCGGATTCGTGGCTACGGCACGGCCAGCGGATTAGCCTGCCGGGTTCGCTTCGGCGGACAGGCTTTCAACGCCGGCTCTCGCGAAGAACTCACTAACATCAGATATTCCGAATTGGCGATTTGTGCTCACAGCCGCAGTCTCTCGCTATGCTCGTCTCGCGACACGAGCGCTTTGCCACGACGAGTTTCTGGTCATCGGAGTACCGTGAGGCGTTCGCTCACACTTGCGATTCGAGTTAGTATTCGTCGTGACGTGAGGCGTTTGACATCCACCGAGACAAGCTCATTGGTCTCGACACAATTTTGCGAGACCCATGACAACGTGGCCGTCACTTACTTCTGCGCTCTTCGCTTCTCTGCGGTAAAAGAGGCGTTGCCATCACTTTTACCGCAGAGAAGCGAAGAGCGCAGAGATGTCGCATGAACGCGAAGTTGCCAGTGGTCAGCGGTTCGAGTTTGGCCGTAACTGGCGGCGATTCCTGAGCGTGCTGAATGAAGAGCGGATTGCGAACGCGATCCAATCGTTGCAGCAGCAACTCGGTCTGGACCGGCTGGATGGTCTGCGGTTTTGCGACGCGGGGAGCGGCAGCGGATTGTTCTCGTTGGCCGCGCGACGGCTCGGTGCGACGGTCCATTCGTTCGATTTCGATCCGAGTTCCGTTGGCTGCACGCAAGAGTTGAAACGGCGTTACTTCGCCGACGATCCGCACTGGACGATCCAACAAGCCAGCGTGCTCGATCAGGACTTCTTGAAATCACTCGGTCGATTCGATGTCGTGTATTCGTGGGGCGTACTGCATCACACCGGGGCAATGTGGCAGGCCCTCGAAAACGTAACGGCGCTGGTGGCTCCGAACGGCCGGCTGTTCATCGCGCTCTACAACGATCAAGGTTTTCTTTCGCGGATGTGGTTGGCGGTGAAGCGAGCGTATTGTTGCTGCACGCTCGGCCGGTGGGCGATGACGGCGATTTGGGTGCCCGGCTTTTTTGCTCGAATGTGCGTCGCCAGCTTGGTCGCCGGTCGCAACAAGTTCGCGGCGTATCACCACGAGCGCGGCATGTCCCCGGTCCACGACTGGATCGACTGGATCGGCGGTTTACCGTTCGAGGTCGCGAAGCCCGACGACGTCATTCGCTTTCACGAGCAGCGCGGCTTTGAGCGTCTGAGATTCACGCCAACGAAGAGTCTCGGGTGTAACCAGTTCGTGTTTCGTTGGAAGCCCGCATGAGTCGAAAAGCCGACGGCCATCGGCAAAGCGATGTGCTCGCGCAGAAGCCAGGACAATCCGATATCTTTCGAGAAGAGGGCGGATGAGGTTGCGAATCCAAAGGCCAGCGATACACGAAGCTCGACAACCCGTTGTTCGTGTTTCTGTCGTCGTTGATGCAGGCCAGCGGAAATGCGGAGTTCATTGAACCAGTCACGGTGTCTTTCTCTTTTGGAAATCACAAAATGAAGTCGAGCTTTGTCGTTGCGTGGTTCGTTCTATTTGCCAACTTGAACTCAGTCCTTTCGGAAGATCCCATCGCCGCTGCCGGGCACCAAACGAAAAGCATCGAAGGGTGGACCGTCCTCGTCAGCGATCAGTTATTTGAGAAGGACAAGGTCGCAACCGGTCGCGCGCTGGAACTCCTGACGGTGCAACTTCAGGAGATTGTCCGCGTGGTGCCTGCAGCCGCTGTCGTGGAATTGCGGAAGGTGCCGCTCTGGTTTTCTCCCGAATATCCCGACGTGAAACCGCGTGCCGAGTATCACCCCGGCGCTGGCTGGTTGCGCGACAACAAACGCGATCCGGCGATGGAGAAAGCGGTTGAATTCACCAACGTCCGCATCTTCGAGCGTGAAACCAAACGGATGCCGAACTTCGCGCTGCATGAACTGGCTCATGCCTATCACGACCGAGTGCTTCGCAAAGGCTTCGGCAACGAAGAGATCAAAGCCGCGTTCGAGAAAGCCAAAACGGCCGGACTTTACGAGCGTGTCGAGCAGCGGTTCGGCGACGGCCGTTCGGCCAATGTTCGCGCCTACGCGATCACGAGTCCGATGGAGTATTTCGCCGAGTGCAGCGAAGCGTTCTTCTCGACGAACGATTTCTTCCCATTCACTCGCGAGCAACTGGCGAAGCACGATCCCACGATGTTCGCACTGTTGACGAGGCTCTGGGGCGAGCCTGCCGAATCGCCAAAGCCGGTGAAGGTCTTCATTCTCGCCGGTCAGTCCAACATGGAGGGGCACGGATTCATCGCGGCCGAGCCAAAGCGGAATGGTGGGCAGGGATCGTTGGAGTTTCTCGTGAAGGATGCGGCGACGGCGAAGCGGTTCGCTCATCTGGCGGAGGAAACCGGACAGTGGCGAATGCGTGACGATGTTTGGATTTCGTATCTCGATCGCAAGGGGCCGCTGACGGTTGGTTATGGCGCGCGAAAGGAACTCATCGGGCCAGAGCTGGGCTTCGGCTGGGTCGTCGGGGACGCGCTTGCGGAGCCGGTTCTGCTCATCAAGTGCGCGTGGGGCGGCAAGAGCCTGGCGGTGGATTTCCGACCGCCCAGTGCTGGCAAGATGCCCTATTCGCTCGGCGAGACGCAGGATGCCGCCGTCGCTCAAGACCCGGCCATCGTCGGCAAGTATTACCGCGAAACATTGACGCTCACAAAGGCCGCGCTGGCCAACGTCAAAGACCTCGTCCACGGTTCCGATGGCAGGTACGTCATCGCCGGGTTCGGCTGGCATCAGGGCTGGAACGACCGCATCAACGATAAGTTCAACGCCGAGTACGAAAGCAACATGTCCCATTTCATCGACGACATACGGAAGGATCTCGGCGTACCCGCGCTGCCGTTTGTCATCGCCGAAACCGGCATGAGCGGCCCGGAAGAAAAACATCCCCGGGCCTTGTCGCTGATGAAAGCTCAGGCGGCCGTTGCCGAACGTCCGGAGTTCCAAGGCAACGTCGCCTTCGTCGGCACGAAAGCGTTTTGGCGTCCGCAGGACGTTTCGCCCAGCGGCCAAAGTTATCATTGGAACACGAACGCCGAGACCTATTACTTGATCGGCGAGGCGATGGGCGAAGCGATGAAGCGACTCCTCGCGATCAAGTGACGTTGTCCGTTAGAAATCCCATTCTTGAATTTGTGCCCGACAACTCGATTGGACCATACGACAGAAAGCAGAGAGACCACCGATGATGCTCAAAAGCGATTTCACAGCCGTAGCCATTCGTCTTTGGCGGATGGCGACGACCGCCCTGTTGATGGCTCTGTTCTTTTCCTCGTCGAGTTCGGCTCAGGCCGCCGAGCCGGCGCTGCAACTGCGGAAGGGGGATCGCATCACCTACATCGGCAACACGCTGGCCGACCGCATGCAGCACTCGGCGTGGTTGGAGACCTATCTCCACGCGATGTCTCCCGAACTCGATCTCACGTTTCGCAACCTCGGCTATTCGGGGGATGAGTTGAAGCTGCGTCAGCGCGAAGAAAACTTTGGTAGCCCGGATCAGTGGTTGAGCAAGACGAAAGCCAGCGTCGTCTTTTGCTTCTTTGGCTACAACGAAGCCCTGCGCGGTGAGCCGGGTCTGGCCGGATTTCGTAAGGATCTCGCGGAAACGATCGACGGGATGCTCGCCCAAAAGTACGACGGAGAAGCAGCGCCGCGGTTGGTGTTCTTCTCGCCGATCGCTCACGAGAACCTCAAGAATCCGAACCTGCCGGATGGCTCGGCAAACAACGAGAAGCTCGCGATCTACACGCAAGCGATGCAGGAAGTGTGTCAGGCGAAGAAAGTTTTGTTTGTCGATCTCTTCGCTCCGACAAAACAACTCTACGCGGCTGCCGATAAGCCGCTGACGATGAATGGCATCCACCTGCTCGATCACGGCGATCGAGCCGTTGCGAATGTGATCCTGAAGGAGTTGTTCGGCGTCGCAAAGATCGAGAAGAGTGAGAAGGAACTCGAACATCTGCGGCAGGCGGTGCTCGATAAGAACTATCACTGGTTCAGCCGGTATCGCGTCGTCGATGGGTACAACGTGTTCGGCGGACGCTCGAAGCTGGCGTGGTTCGGGCAATCGAACGCCGACGTGATGATGCGCGAGATGGAGATCTTCGATGTGAAGACCGCCAACCGGGACGAACGGATTTGGGCGGTCGCTCGCGGCAGCGATCGAGCGGTTTCGGATCTCAACCTGCCGAAAGAACTCGAAGTCAAAACGAACATCCCCGGCAAGCTGGACGGGGGCAAGCATCTGTATCTCGGCGGCAAAGAGGCGATCGACAAGATGAAGATCGCCGACGGGATGCAGGTCAATCTCTTTGCCTCCGAAGAGATGTTTCCGGAGATCGTCAACCCGGTGCAGATGGCGGTTGATACGAACGGCCGGCTGTTCGCGTCGGTCTGGCCGTCGTACCCGCACTGGAATCCGGTTGAGCCTCGTCGTGATCGCATCGTCTGCTTGCCCGATGACAACGGAGACGGCGTGGCCGATCGTTGCGTCATCTTCGCGGATGAACTCAACAGCGTCACCGGTTTTGAATTCTGGGGCGGCGGCATGTTGGTCGCCGCGTTGCCGGAACTCTGGTTTCTCAAAGACACCGACGGCGACGACAAGGCCGACGTGAAGATTCGCATGTTACAGGGCATGAGCAGTGCCGACTCGCATCACTCGGCCAACGCCATGTTGATCGGGCCGGATGGTTGGGCCTACTGGTCGCGGGGCATCTTCAACGTCGCGGCGATGGAGACACCGACGCAGACCGTTCGTTCGGGGGCCAGCGGCGTGCATCGTTTCAACCCGCGCACGTTCGAGATGGAATTCCATTTCCCGATCGGCCCGAATCCGCACGGCGACGTCTTCGATCAATGGGGCTATCAGTTCGCCAACGACGGCACGGGGGGGAGCGGCTCGTACGTCAACATCGGCAAAGGAGTCGGTGCGAAGCCGTGGTTCAAGATGCGCGTGCGGCCCGTCGCCGCGACCGGCATCCTCTCCAGCAGCCACTTCCCGGATCAGAACCAAGGTAACTTTTTGATCTGCAACTGCATCGGTTTTCTCGGCGTGTTGCAGCACGAGGTCAAATACAACGGAGCCGAGATCACGGCGACGGAGATTGAACCGATCCTCGTTTCGAGCGATCCGAACTTCCGCCCGACCGATGTCGAGATCGGCGGCGACGGCGCGCTGTATGTCTCCGACTGGAGCAACGCGATCATCGGCCACATGCAGCACAACATGCGCGACCCGAATCGCGATCACGAGCACGGCCGCATCTATCGCGTGACCGCCAAAGACCGGCCGCTTTTGAAGCCGCTCAAGCTCAAGGGGAAGCCGATCCCGGAAGTCTGCCAGGCGTTCCTCACGAAGGAGAACAGCAACCGTTATCGCGCTCGCTTGGAACTCAGCGGTCGCGAGACGAAGGAAGTCACCGCCGCCGTCAGTCAGTGGGCGTCGGCGTTGAACCCCGCGAAGCCCGACGAGGCTCAAGCGTTGCTCGAATGCCTGTGGGTCTTCGAAGAACATCGCGTCCCGAATTTCGAACTGCTGCAACGAGTCTTCACCGCCGCCGAACCGCGAGTCCGAGCGGCCGCCATTCGCACGCTCGGCCACTGGGGGACACGTCTCTCGAATTGGGAGCCGACGTTGCTCGCGGCGGCGCGCGATGACTCGGCTCTCGTCCGAGCGGAAGCGGTGAAATCCGCGGTCTCGTTCGAGGGACTCACGGCCGCTGAAGCGATCTTCGAGGCGGACGCGCGACCGACCGATCCGGAACTGGTTACGGTCCTGAACTACGCACGCGGCAAGATCAACGTCGACAAGCTGGTGCAGGAGGCTGCGACATCGCTCAAGCCGTTGTCGAAGGCGGCTCAGTCGTACGCGCTGCGAAACGCCAGCGTTGACGACTTGCTGACACTTCCTCGCACCGAAGCGGTTTACGAGGCCATCCTGAAACGTCCGACCGCTTCCGCGACCGCTTTGCGTGAATCGCTGCGCGGCCTCGCGCAACTGCGGAAAGTGAGCTCGCTGCCGGTCCTCTTCTCGCTCATCGAAGAGCGTGACGCGAATAATCAGACGGATGCCGTCGCTGGACTCGGCCAACTGCTCGCCGAGCAACCGGCCGCCGAGTTGAAGAAGGCGCGCGGTCGGATCGAAAACCTCGCGATGAAATCCAAAACGGCACCGATTCGGCAACTCGGCTACGTCGCCTGGATCACGACCGACGGATCGGGCGATGCGGCGTTCTTCGCGGCGTCGAAGAGCAAAGAGAGCCTGCGCGACCTGCTCGCTGCCGTGCCGCAGATCACCGACGCGAAACTGCGCGGCAGCCTCTACAACGAGGTTCGCTCGCTGATGTTTGAACTGCCGCCGAATCTCCAAGCGGAAGCCGGCAGCAGTGCGCTGCTGCAAGGCGGCATTCAAGTTGATTACTTCTCTCCGAACCCGCCGAACGTCGCCGTCGAAACGCTGGCGAAGCTCAAGCCGCAAGCCAGTGGCATCGTGCCGGAGATTGTGATGAACGTACCGCAACGCAAGGAGGCGGACGCATTCGCGCTCCGCTTCTCCGGCATGATCCAAATTCCGAAGAGCGGCAAGTACACGTTCTTCATTGCGTCGGATGACGGCTCGCGCGTCTACATCGACGACAAGCTGCTGATCAACAACGATCGCTTGCAAGGCATGACCGAACAAAACGCGGCCGTCGATCTCTCTGCCGGCGCGCATCCGATCGTCGTGACGTACTTCGACAACGGCGGCGGCGACGGATTGGAAGTCGCTTGGGCTGGTCCCGATTTCGCGAAACAGAAAATCGCCGCGACCAGTCTCACCGTGAGCGGCGGCGGAGAAACTCTGCACGATGTCGCGATCCGATCACTGACCGCGATACCGGGTCACGAGGCCGAAAAGTTCCTCGATCTGGCGACGCTGGTGAAAGCCGATCGTCATCGCTCGGCGGCGATCAGCGCGTTGCGCACGATCCCCGAACAACATTGGGCCGCGAAGGAAGTCCCCGGATTGGTCGATAACCTCGTCGGCTATCTCAGCGGCATCCCGGCACGCTTTCGCACGGCAGGGCCAGCGTTGGAAGCGGTCGCTCTGGCGAAGTCACTCTCGACCAAACTGCCCGTCGATCAAGCGAAAGCAATCGCCGATCGCTTAGAGAACCTCGACGTCCGAGTGATTGCGATCGGCACCGTTGTCGAGCGCATGATCTACGACAAAGAGACGATCGTTGTGCAGGCGGGCAAGCCGGTCGAGTTCCGCTTCGCGAACACCGACAACATGCCACACAACTTCGCGATCGTGCAGCCCGGCTCGCTGGAAGAGATCGGCCAACTCGCCGAAGCGACCGGCCGCGATGCGGACGCCAAAGACCGCCACTTCATTCCCAAGTCCGACAAGGTGCTGCTCGGCAGTCGTTTGCTTGGACCGGGAGAGAAGCAAGCACTGAGCTACGACGTGCCGAAGCAGCCCGGCATTTATCCGTATGTCTGCACCTATCCCGGCCACTGGCGGCGGATGTACGGCGCGTTATACGTCGTCGCCAATCTGGAGGACTATCAAGCCAATCCCGAAAAATACCTCGCGGCGAATCCGCTGCCGATCCGCGACGAACTCATGAAGTCGATCGGTCGCAACACCGAATGGAAGTTCGACGATCTCGTCGGCGACATCAAGAAGTTGCCGTCCGGCCGCTCGTTCGACGTCGGCAAAAATCTCTTCAAAGTGGCCAACTGCGTCGGTTGCCATAAGCTCAACAACGAAGGCCGCGAACTCGGCCCGGACCTGACCAAGATCGAACCCAAGAAGCATACGACCGAGGAAATTCTGCGTTCGATCCTGGAGCCGTCCAAAGAGATCGCCGAGAAGTTTCAGTCGAATGCCTTCGTGCTCGATTCCGGCAAGGTGGTCACGGGCATGGTCGTTTCGGAAACGCCGACGGAGATCAAAGTGCTCGTCGATCCGCTCTCGAAGGGTGAGCCTGCCGTGTTGCAGAAATCCGAAATCGAAGAGCGCCGCAAGTCCCCCGTCTCGATCATGCCGCAAGGTCTGTTGAGCAAGCTGACGCGCGAGGAGATCCTCGACCTGATCGCCTATGTGTTCGCTCGTGGCGACAAGAAGCACTCCCTCTTCGACGAGCATCACCATCATTGAGAGCGGCTCGGTCAGCCGAACAGTTCTTGAACCCGTTCGCCCCCGTCAACGACCTTCAAGGGGCGGCCTTCGGGAGTGATCAGTTCTTTGCTGGCATCGACCCGCAGGGCGTGGCAGATCGTTTGAAAGAGATCTTCCACGCTCAGCGCGCGGTCGGTGATTTCCTGTCCGTTGGCGCTCGTCTTGCCGATGGCCTGACCTCCGCGAATGCCGCTACCTGCCAACAGCACTCCGAAGTTGCGTGCCCAGTGATCGCGGCCAGGATTGGCTCCTCGCGCGTTGATCTTGGGAGTCCGACCGAATTCGCCCAGGCAGACGACCAGTGTCGATTCCAACAGGCCGCTCTGTTTCAAGTCCGTGATCAACGCCGATAAGCCTTGATCGACTTCGCCCGACAGCGGCTTCATCCGGGAATACAAATCCTGGTGCATGTCCCAACCGCCGCGGGCCACTTGGACGAACGGAACACCTTGCTGGATGAGCCGCCTCGCCACGAGCAATCCTTGGCCGAAGCGGTTGTCTCCGTAAGCGGCTTTGGTCTGCGCGGATTCTTCGGTCAATTGAAACGCCTTCAATCGCGGTGACTGCATCATCTGAGTGGCTCGTTCGTAGAGCGTCTGCCGCTCCTCGACGAGCTTTGTGGCTCCGGCCTTTGCGAAGTCGAGGTTCTGTTCGGCGAGCAATTCGAGCCGCTGTTTCAGCCGCTGATCGCTGACGAGTTTCGCGACGTCTTCCGGGAGTTCACCCGGTTGAGTGATCTCAAACGGCGCATATTGAATGCCGAGAAAATCGGCGCTGGCCGACCGACCGAACGTCACAAAGTTGGGCAGGTCCGAATGGGGATCTCCCAATTCGTGAGCGACCACAGAGCCGAGGGCCGGATGCCGCGACGCGCCCGTCAAACGGCGACCGGTTTGCAGGTGATACTGGCCTCGCTCGTGAGCGGCTTCTTTCCCGACGACGGTTCGCAGCAACGCGACGTCTCGCATCTGCTTCGCCACTTCGGGCCAGAAGTGGGCGATCTCAATCCCCGGCACGGCCGTCTGAATCGCCTTTGTTTCGCCTCCGTTTTTCGTTCCCGGTTTTGGATCCCACAGCTCCATTTGACTTGGAGCTCCATAAAGCCAGATGACGAGGCAAGCCCGCCCCTGCTTGCGAACTTCCTCCGCATGAAGGCCGAGCGATCCCAACATTCCCGTTGTGGAAACGCCCGATGTGGAAATACCCGCGCCGAAGATGCCCACGGTGGTCGCGCTCGCTGTCGCCAGTTGCAGGAAGCGGCGACGCGAGAATTCAACGGGAGAGAGAGGAATGTTTCGCATGGCAGAGTCTCACTTCTTCGTCACGAACTCGGTCGAGTTCACGAGCACCCAGATCAAATCATCGACGGCGTCCGACCGGCTGGAGGCTCGTTGGAGATAGCTGCGGCCGCGACTGAGTTCGGGATCGGTGGCCTTGCGGGCAACGACGCCCAAGTAGAGTTCGTTGAGCAGTTCCTCGTCATCCTTGATCGCGATCAGTTTTTGTTTGAGTTCGCTGTTGCTCAATCCCTTTTGCAGCGTGTCGTTGTTCATCAACAGGAGCACTTGCTGGATCGAGCCTTCGAGTAAATCTTGGGGCATCGATAAATCGGCATCGAAAGCAATGGCCACACTGCGGCTGGCTTTGCCCAGCGTATCGACCACGTTCTCCAGGGAAGCGGCCACTTGATCGGGACGCAAGCGGCTCGGTCGAACCGCTGTGAAGAGCCGGTCGCTCGAACCGAGCGTCCGGCTTTCGCGCTGGTAGGCCTGACTGTTCATGATCGTGCGAAACAGCCACTTCACGTTGAAGTCCTTGCTCCGAAAGACAGAGGCCAGACGGTTGATGACCGGTTGATAATGGCACTCCTTGTCCGGTCCGAGACTATCGACGGAATAGAACCCGTCACCCAGCAACTCGTTCCAGATGCGGTTCACGAACGCTCGCGCGAACCAGTGGTTGTCCGGGTTGTAAACGAGGTACGCGGCGACGGCGACGCGGCGTCCGTCCGGAGTGTCGATGTATTTCGGCGGGACTTCACCCAGCAGAAACTTGGCATGGATCTCGGTCTTTCGACTCGGATCATCCGCCCCCGGCATGAAGTACGGCTTGGCCGAGAAGAATGCCGCCAGCTCGTGGAATTGCTCTCGCTTCCATTTGTCGAACGGATGATCGTGGCACTCGGCACATTGAATGTTGATCCCCATGAAGAGCCGCGCGGTTTGCGCGGCAAGCTCTTCCGGTTCGTTCTCGAACGCGAGGGCGAAGTTATTCGGCCCGTAATTCTGTGCCCCGTTCTCATCCCCCTTCTTCGGCCTCTTCGGCGTGGCCGCGAGCAATTCGCAGACGATCCGATCCCAGCCGGTGTTCTGTTCAAACTCGTCGGCAAACCAGTCCTCAAGCGCCTGCGGATTCAGCCCTTTCTTCTTGCCGGGAGCATTGTGCATGACGGCCGTCCGCCAATAGTGCCCCCAATGCTGAGCGTACTCCGACGAGCCGAGCAACTCGTCAATCTTCTTGGCCCGCTTGGAGGCACTCGTGTTGGCGACGAATTCCTTGATGTCATCCGGTTCGGGAGGCTGCCCCGTCAGATCGAACGAGGCACGCCGCAGAAATCCCTCATCGCTGATGAGAGGAGCATACGCCGACTCCGCTTCACCGATCCGCAGCTTCAGCTCCCGATCCAAGTCCGCGGACTGGTACGCGACCGAAGCCCCGCTCTTCTTGGGCGGGAAGGACTGGTGAATCTTCTCAAGCATCGCCAGTTTTTCGGACGCCTTCTTGAGGCTCTGCGAGCTTTCCTGGCTGTTGATCCGCTGGGGAGTCTTTTTCTTCTTCGCGGAAGATTTCTTCGCCGCCTGGGCGATCGACACCAAGCCGATCGCGATGAACGCCACGCACACGAGCCACATCAGGCGGCACGCGATCCCACGAACATCACAACCACGTCGGAACGGTGCAATCAGACAGCGAAAGAAGACCAGCATGAATCGGCTCCCGTTTGAAATCCCCCCGATCACCCAAGGATCATACCGACAGCCACTTCGATGGGCACGGGGCACATCCAGCGAGCCTACGCCTCTGATCTCCGCGGCCTTATCTCGTCACGGCAAACGGTGAAAGTCTTGTATAAGTGAGAAAGCTTTTCGTTACCGTCGATGCATTCGAAACGCAGTGCGTCACGCTCGTCATTCTTTGAGCGAGCCGAGGTACGCCAGCAAATCGGCGACTTGCTGAGCGGTCATGTCGCGGAGCAGCAGGTCGGGCATCAGCGACTGGCGTTGTGGGACGAACTGCTCGATCTGCTTCACGGGGATGCGGCTGAGTTTGTCTTGGGCGTCTTTGAGGACCACTTCGTTGTCGTCTTTCTGCACGAGCAACCCCGTGATGATGCGGCCGTCGGTCGTTTCCACGAGGTGCGTGACGTACTTGGGTTCGATCAGCTTCGAGGGTTCGAGAATGCTCTCCAGGAGTTGGGCGGGAGTCAGTTTCTTGCCGATCGTTGTCAGTTCGGGACCGACCTCTTTGCCCTCTTTTTGGATGCGGTGACAGTTCTTGCACGACACGCCGGAGGTCTCGAAGAACACCTGCTTGCCGCGTGACGAATCGCCCGGCAGCGCGAGAATCTGTTCGGCTCGCACCACGCTGCCGAGCCGTTTGATTCGCTGATCCGCTGGCAGGTATCGCTCAAACAAATCGCGAATGCTGACGTCGTTGTGCCGCATCGCTTGCTGGACCACCAGGTGCGACACGGGGGAGAAGAGTTCGCGATGATCGACCGACCGCAGCAGCAAGAGCGCACCGCTCGTCGATGACAGCAGGCGTTCGATGCTGGCGAGTTGGGCCGTCGCGGTTTCGGACGCTCGCAACTTCGCCAGTTCTGCCGCCTCTTCGCTGCGCAACTTGGCCGCCGATTCGTGGCCGGTGGCTTCTTTTCCGGCGGCGGGGGGCATCTGCTGGAGCCAGCTGTGGATCAACTCGACACCGGCGCGGTCCACTTCCGTTGAGCCGATATGCGGCATGCGTCCACCGCCGAGCTTCGCCATGCGATACAGCAGCACCGATCGAAACGGATCGCCGGGAGCGATGACTTGCGCGGCATGAATGCCGAACGTTCCTTGCGTGGGGCGTGCGCCGATCATGTTTGTTTTCTCAATCGGCAAATCAAAGTGCATCATCGAGAGGACCGCGCCTCCGGCATGTTGCCGGTGACAGTGAGAGCAGTTCGCGTGCAGATAAGCGCGTGCTCGGCCGTCTTGATCGGCGGCAGGATCGCGCGGATTGGCGAGTCGCGGTTGCTTCTCGGTCGGCTTGGGTTCCTCAATCAGTTTGATGTGCGCCAGCGTGTCGAGTTGCGAGGCCATCGCGCCGCCGTAGTCGTGGTTCTTGTTCATCTGAGCCGGAATGAATCCCAGCACCGAACCGGACCATTTGTTGTGACAGCGCTGACATTCGGCTCGGCCATTGAATCGCCACGTCTGCTGACGCTCTCCACCGAGAGTCTCGTTATCGACGGGGGCGAAGGTCTGTTCCGCACCGGCAGCAGCGAGCAGCGTCGCCTCCGTTTGCTCATCGTTCCATTGATAGGAATAGGTCTGCCAGTCGATGCCATCGAAGTGCAGGAGCTGCGTTTCAATTTTGCGATGGCCCGGCGGCTCGGCTCGCCACAGACCGAGCGACAGCGTCTTCACGAAGACCGTGTCTTTCGGAAACGTCGCCGAGGCACCCACGGCTTTGATCTTGAAGAAGTCGGGAATCGAAAGTTCATTGGGAATGGCGACGTGTCGTTCGGCGGAGGCATGATCGGCCCACGGCTCCGCGTTGATCGAGTACGCGATGACTCCCGGAGCCGGCGTGAGCGCGGGCAACGACGTGAACAGTCCAGTCTCACTGAGCTTTCGCGGAAACGTCGCGCTCTGATCGGGCTGCGGGTTCGGGATCAGTGTGTGAATCGTCCCGGCCGTGTGATCGAGGAAATAAAATTCGCCGGCGCGGTCTTCGCCAAATCCGACGACTCGATGCGTCGTGTCGGCCAGCTCGCGGTGGTCGAGGACTTTTCCATTCTCGTAACGAAAGCCCCAGAACTTGCCGGTGTCGTAGTCGCTGTAGATGTGATGCCCGTGAAGCTCCTTTAGTCGCGATCCGTAATAGGTCAGGCCGTCGGTGATCGACGAGGATTCGGAGTGCGGGACATCAATCGTCGGCGGCAAGATCGGAGTCGGCCCGCGCGGCCACTCCGGGTTGGTCGATTGCCGGCCTTCGACGACGCTCCAACCGTAGTTGCCGCCACGCTCGACTCGATCGAGCATCTCCCACAACTCCCAGCCGACGTCGCCGACCCACAGATCGCCCGTCTTGCGATCAATGCTGATCCGCCACGGATTGCGAAAACCGTAGGCCCAAATCTCACCCCGCGCGCCTTTCAAATCGACGAACGGATTGTCAGGCGGGATGCGGTAGTTCTTGCCTTCGTCGGCGTGATCGACGTCGATTCGCAGAATGCTCGACAGCAAGTTGCTGACGTCCTGCCCGGCTCGGCGAGCGTCCGGCGGGTTCGGCCCGGAGCCGTCGCCGGTGGAGATATACAGACAGCCGTCGAGACCAAACTTCAAACTGCACCCGTTATGTCCGCCGGAGAGCCAAGTGATGATCGTCGTCTCGCTGGCCACGTCGATCGTCGGTGGATCGGTCTCCGTCATACGAAACCGCGCGATGTGCGAACCATCTTCGAGATTCCCACCTTTGATATAACAGACATAGCAATATCGGTTCTTCGCGAAGTCGGGATGAAACGTCAGCGAGTAGATGGCCTGCACTCCCTTGATCTCTTTGGCGAGATCCACCACCAAGTCCGCCGCCGCCACGTCCGGCTGATTCGGAAACGAAAAGATTTTCGCGGACTGCTCGACAACAAACAGCCGGTCGCTGCCGGGTGCCGAGGTCAGATCAAGACAGTTCTTGAACTTGAGCGCGGGGAAGACTTGCTGAGAGACATACGGCAACGGCCGTTCGGGCGAACCGGTGATTCGCGACGTCGTCCAGGGGACTCGCTTCTCGATGCCGACTGCCGGCGGGTCGGCGGCCACATGGCGTCCCATTGCCGCGAAGGCCAGTGAAACCAACATCATCGCGACGCTGAACTTCAGAGCGTTGATCGTTGCTTTGTGACGCATGAGGTGTCCTCTTTCATAATTCCTGAGCCGATGACGCTAGCCACGGGCGACCGCAGGTGAGTTTCTGGGTTCATCCTCTGTGTCCCCTGTCGCGTCTCTGCGGTGTCAATCAAAACATTCTTGACACCGCAGAGTCGCGACCGGGGCCACAGAGGGAAGACAAAAGGAAGGTGATTCGGGCTCGACGTTTTCTGGCGAATGACCGGCGGCTAGCGCGTTGCCGCTCACAAAGCGAATGCCATCAGACGCTCGCCCAGCGACTGTTAGCTGCCGTCTCCCACAAATGGCAAAGATCCAAAACGTCGGCAGGGTGAGGCACCTCGCCCTCACGTTCAAGGCTTGTGCTGCGGTGAATCTTCTGGATCAGTCGAGAAGTGTTTTTGTTTGCGATCTCACATCATTCGGCCCTCCCATCATTCTGCTCGCCGAACGTCAGCAGAATGATGGGTGGGCAGGATGATGTGAGGCCGCTGCGAGTGGCTATTCGGCATCCCTCTGGAAATAATCCCGCCCCAATTGCGATCCGCATTCGCGGTCATCCGTCGGTTCCGCCAACAACTCTTCCACAACATCAGAGGGCGTCTTCATGTCACAACTCGAGGGGATCAAGTCCTCGGATCGGCTCAGCGAAAATGATGTTCAGGCCATCGATCAACTGCAGGATGTCTACGCGAAGCTGCGGAAAGAACTCGGCCGAGTCATCGTCGGGCAGACGGACACCATCGAACGATTGGCGATTTGCCTGTTCGCTCGCGGCCACGCGCTGCTGATGGGGGTGCCGGGATTGGCCAAGACGCTGCTCGTCAGCAAGCTGGCCGAGACCATGTCGCTCAAGTTCAGTCGCATCCAGTTCACTCCCGACTTGATGCCGATGGACATCACCGGCACCGACATCCTGCAAGACACGGCGGGGGGCAAACGCGATTTTGAATTCGTGCATGGACCGATCTTCGCCAACATCGTCCTGGCCGATGAGATCAACCGAGCTCCGCCAAAGACGCAAGCCGCGATGCTCGAAGCCATGCAGGAGCGAAAGGTCACCGTCATCGGCAAAGCATTCACGCTGGAAGCTCCGTTTCTCGTGCTGGCAACTCAGAACCCCGTCGAGCAAGAGGGGACATATCCGCTCCCCGAAGCCCAGCTCGACCGGTTCATGTTCTTGATTGAGCTGGATTATCCGTCGGAAGAAGAAGAGGTGCGAATCGCTCGCACGACGACCGGCGATGACTTGCCGGAGTTGATTCATCTGCTGCACGCGGAAGACATCATTCGGCATCAGCATCTCGTGCGGCGAGTCCCGGTGCCGGATCACATCTATCAATTCGCGGCGCGGCTGGTGCGGAAGACTCGGCCAAACGGCTCGACCGCACCGGGGTGGCTCAAACCGCTGGTCGCCTGGGGAGCTGGGCCGCGTGCGGTGCAGAATCTGATCCTCGGCGCGAAAGCTCGTGCGGCGTTGATGGGGAGCTACATGGTCCGGTTGGAGGACATTCAAGCGGTCGCCTCGCCAGTGCTGACGCACCGCATCATCACGACCTTCGCCGCTCAGGCCGAAGGGGTGGACGCTAAGAAAATCGTGCGGCGGCTGATCGAAGAAACGAACGCAGAAACGTAATGTGGCGCACGCGGCTCGCGTGCGAGGATTTGTCAGACAGCATCAACGTCATCCTCATCATCGGGTCATCCTCATCATCGGGTCATCCTCATCATCGGGGACGACTCAACCGCAGCGGCCGGCCTAAGCCATGATCGATTCCGACAGCCCCTGGAAAGAAGCGATCGAGTTCTATCTGGAGGACTTCCTGCTGTTGCTGTTCCCAGAAGTTCATGCCGCGGTCGATTGGAGCTGCGGTTATGAATTCCTCGACAAGGAACTGCAGCAGATTGTCCGCGACTCGGAGTTGGGGCGGCGCTACGTCGATAAGCTGGTCAAAGTCTGGTTGAAGAGCGGCGAAGAAAAATGGATTCTGATTCACATCGAAGTTCAAGGAGATGAAGAGGCCCAGTTCGGTCATCGAATGTTCGTGTACTACATCCGGCTGTTCGACAATTACAACCGGCCGGTCGTGAGTCTGGCGGTGCTGGCCGACGAAAACCCCAACTGGCGGCCCGCGACCTATCAGACTGCATTATTCGGCTGCCAGGTTCGGTTTGATTTCCCAACCGCCAAGCTGCTCGATTTCAACGAACGCTGGAGTGATTTGGAGCAAAGTCAAAATCGAATCGCCGTGGTCGTCATGGCGCATCTGAAGGCGAAAGAGACGACGCGCGATCCCAATTCACGCCTGCGCTGGAAGACTCAGTTAGTCCGATTTTTGTTTGAACGCGGATGGACTCGACAAGATATTCTGGAGCTGTTTCGGCTCATCGACTGGTTAATGGTTCTGCCGGATGAATTGAAACGAACCTTCGATGCCGATTTGGTGGCTTTCGAAAAGGAGAAACAGATGCCTTACATCACCGATTTTGAAAGATGTGCGATCGAACGAGGTCAGGCGAAAGGTCTGGCGCAAGCGCACCTCGAAGGATTGCGGGACACAATCCAAGCCGTTCTGGAAGTGCGATTCGGCGGAATTGAGCCACTGACGTTGGAGGAGTTGAAGTCGTTGACGGATCTCGCGGCGTTGCAAGCGGCGCGAGCAGCCGTGCAAACCGTGGACTCGGTCGAATCGCTCCGAGCCATTTGGCGACAAGCGACGCCCTCTTGAGCTACCTCTTGGCCCCGACTTGACCGATCGAAGAGGAATCCCATGCGTTCTCGGAATGCGATGTGTCGAGCAACTCGGTGGCTCGTGCTGGCCGTCTCGTTCGCGATGACGGCGATGACAAGTGCGATCGCGGAAGATGAAGTGCGACTGATGCCGCAGGCCGTCGCCGAGAAGTTTGTGAAGCTCGACCGCAACGGTGACAGGCTGCTCTCGTTGGAAGAGTTCCAGGCGTCCGTCGCCAAAGAACAAGCGGCCGTCGCCATGCGTGACTTTCAATTGTTCGATCAAGACGCTGACGGACGGCTCTCGCGCGAGGAATACTGGAGCATCCCGACGGTCAGCGGTCCCGATCAGCGCGGGCCGTTGCCCGATCCGATGACCGGGCTGGTCGATCAGTTTGTCGCGGTCATGGATAAGTTCTTCGACGACTGGGACAAAGACGTCGATCGAGTCATTCCGATGAACCGGTTTGTTTCGGAGTTCGGCGCGACCATTCAAGAGCCGATCACCGGACAGATGCAAATCGAGGCCGATCCGAATCGGGATCAGCAAGTCACTCGCAAGGAGGCGCGGCGGTTTGTCGAGATTCAGTTCGGGATGCGCCGCAGCGACGGCAAGCTGCTCCGCGAACCGTGCGGCCGAGTCATTCAATACATCCCGTTCAAGAACGCCGATCGAAACAAAGATGATCGAGTCGATCACAACGAGTTCGTCAACCATTCGTACTCCGGGACCAAGGCGGAAGAAATCTTCGTCAGCGGCGACTCGAATAAAGACGAGTTCATCTCGTGGGACGAGTGGTGCAAGATCCCCGGCCGGATCGACGATCCGATCAATGAGTTTCGCCGACTCGACACCAACCTGAACGGCAAGCTCAATCTGATCGAGTTGATGGCGGGGACTCCCGACTGGATCAAAGTCTCCGCGACGTGCGCATTTCCGGGGTTCGATTTCGATCGCGATGGCGAGCTGTCGCTCAACGAGTTTCGGCTGACGCTGCGAGCTAACCCGGTGGCGAACTGGGCCAGCGTGTTGGTCGATGTGGACGGCGACGAACGGATCTCACGCGCGGAATTCGTTTACGACCGGGCGGTCCCGCTGCTGCGATTTGTCTATTTCAAAATCCTGGACACGAACGGCGACGGCGTGCTCGACACGCAGGAGTTCAAGTTCAAGCTGAAAATCCGCCGAGCGGCTTATGCGCTGAACGCCGACGGAACCGGGTGGCAGCGACTGTTCGACGTGAAGGAGTATCCTCAATTCGGTTCTCCGGCGGTCTCACCCGATGGCAAGCGAATCGCGTTCGACGGACACCGCGCGAAGGAAGACCTCGGCAGCCAGGTGATGCTGCTTGCCGATCTCGATGGCCAGAATCTTCAAGTGCTCGGCCCCGGCATGATGCCCAACTGGAACAAGGACGGCACCGAACTGGTCTACTCGCGCGGCGGCATTCAAATCCTGAATCTGGCCAGCAAAGAGTCGCGGCTGATCGACAAGGGATGGGGCGGACAATGGTCTCCAGACGGCAAGAAGATCCTCTATTACTCCGGTCTGAGGATCATGCTTCACGACTTGGAGACCAAGGAATCGAAGTCGATCTACAACGGAGCGGTGCGCGAATATCAACAGCTCTACTGGAACATGACTTGGTCTCCGGATAGCCAGCGAATCATGTTCAAGGCTTTGAATAAGACCGGCCAGCAAGTGATCGCCACCGTCTTCGCCAATCCGGCTGAGCCACGAATGAAAGTGCATTACACCGGCATGAGCATCTCGGAAGATTTTGCTTGGCACCCGGACGGCAAGCGAGTCGCCTTTGGAATGCACTGTCCCGAACGAAAGCTCTCTCAGATTTACGAACTCGATCCCGACGCCGACGATCCGCCGAAACTGATGCCGGGCCAAGACCCGAACAGCAATAACACCAATCTCTGCTGGATGCCGGACGGCAAACGTGCCGTCATCATCACAGGAGATTTCTAACGTCTCCCAGACAAGCCCGAGCATGACTGAGACTTGTGAGAACATCATGACCACGAAAGTGATTAGCCTGGACGAGTTTGAGCAGCGACTGCGCGGCGTGCTGGAATCGTGCAGCGAGCCGGAACAGTCGGTTGTCATCGAGTTGCCGAACCAACGGCGAGTCAGCATCCAGAATTGGGACGAAGACGACGACCTGATCGACCGGTTTTTGGAAAACAACGCGGAGTTTCGAGACATGACCCAACGGTCGTTTGCCGGGACACGCCAGCCGTTCCCTTTGACCAATGATTCGACCTCCTAACTTTTCAACGCATCCCGACTCGGAAAGTCTGTGAAGTTTTGGAGCCGCGACCGTGAGGGAGCGGTCGAAAGTCCTTGAAGCAACCGCTCCCTCACGGTCGCGGTTCCAAAAAGTTACAGCCTCAGAGAGTCAGGCTACGGAGAATTGCATGTTCGCCGATCGTCAACCTCGCAGTTTTTTGGATACCGGCGCGTTGTCGCGGCTGGCGGCGGTGCCGTTGTGTTCTCGGCGGCCGATGCTGGGTGGCGTTTCGGGACGGCACACCAGTCCGCATCGTGGGGCCAGCGTCGAGTTCGCCGAGTATCGAAAGTATGTCCCCGGTGATGATCTGCGGCGGCTCGATTGGCGAGCTTACGGACGCTCCGATCGCTTCTACGTCAAAGAGTTCGAGGCGGATACGAACCTGCGATTGTGCGTGGTGCTCGACACGAGCGGCTCGATGGACTTCGGTTCGACCGGCATCACGAAGATCGAATACGCCCGCAAGTTGGCCGGATCTCTGGCCTACTTGGCCTCACAACAAGGAGACGCGGTCGGACTGTCATGCGTCGCGAAAGGGATTGTCCGCAGCATCCCGCCGAAGCGAAGCCCGGCTCACTTGATGAACGTCTTTGAGATCCTCGAACAAGCGCAGCCCGACGGCGAAACGCAGCTCGTCCCGGTGCTGCACGAACTGGCCGAGACGATTCGGCAGCGCGCGTTGATCGTCGTGATTTCTGACTTCTTCGTGGAACCGGACCTGCTGCGCGGCTGCTTCCAGCATCTGCACTTCCGCAAGCACGATGTCGCGCTGTTTCAGTTGCTCGATCCGCAGGAGCTGAGTTTCACGTTCCGACGTCCGATGCGGTTCATCGACATGGAAGGTGGCCCGGCCATCTTCGCCGAACCCAACGAGATCGCCGACCGTTATCAAAAGGCGCTGAAGCAATACCTCGCCGGTCTGAAACAAGTCGTGCTGGAGTCTGCGATGGATTATCACCAGGTCAGCCTCGATGAAAACTTTGAGCAAGTGCTGATGCGATTCCTCGTCGGCCGAACAAGAACAAAAGGAGTTCGTTGAATGTCGTTGCCTTTATCACGAAGCAGTGCAGGGCAAACTTGGGTTATTGCACGTCACCCGGACGAGGAGGCTTAACATGGCCGCCGCCACTTCCGAACCGACCGACGGAGAAGCTGTCACCGCATTTGCGATAGCACAACAACGAATCGCTCAGGCAGCTCATGACGATGAGACGCTTCTCGACCTGGGTGGACTTGGCCTGACAAGCTTGCCGCCGGAGATCCAGCAGCTTCTTCAGCTCGATACGCTCTGGCTAGACAACAATCGACTTGCGAGCCTGCCGCCGGAGATCGGACAGCTTGTTCAACTCTCCAGTCTCGTCGTCTGCCATAACGAACTAATGAGCCTGCCAGCGGAACTTGGGCGGCTCGTTCAACTTCAAATGCTCGACCTCGCTGACAATAAGCTGACCAGCCTGCCACCGGAAATCGGGCACCTTGCTCAACTTTATTCGCTCGACCTAGGCATGAATCGACTGACGAGCGTGCCGGCAGAGATTGGACAACTTCCTCAACTCTATTTTCTGGTACTTTCCCAAAATCAACTGACTTCGTTGCCGGAGAGCTTACGCCGCTTGGCGACACTCACGACGCTGTTTCTTCACGACAATCCGATGCTCAAACTGCCGACGTCCGTCCTCGGAACGCCTCCCGATGAATGGGACAACGACCTCGACACTGCTCCGAAGCCAGGACCGATCCTGGATTACTACTTCAGTCATCATTGATCGAACACCATGAGCTTCCTCCAGCCAATTCTGCTCGCCGGCCTGCCGCTGATCGCGCTGCCGATTCTGATTCACCTCATCAACCAGCGTCGGTTTCAGACGATCCGCTGGGGGGCGATGATGTTTTTGCTCGCCGCGAATCGGATGTCGCGCGGATATGCGAAGCTGCGGCAATGGCTGATTCTGTTGTTCCGCACGTTGGCGATTGCGGGCTTGATCTTCGGCGTCGCACGGCCGTTGGCGAGCGGTTGGCTCGGCCTGACCGCCGGAGGTCGCCCAGACACGACGATCATTTTGCTCGATCGCTCGCCCAGCATGAGACAACAAGGCGAGGGACAAGTCGGCACGAAGCTCGACACGGGGCGGCAACAGTTGGCGCGGTCGCTGAACATGCTCGGCTCGGCCAAGTGGGTGCTGATCGAGAGCACGACGAATCTGCCTCGCGAAATCGAATCGCCCGACGTGCTGCTGAATTTGCCAGCGACCGAACCGGCCAGCGCGTCGGCTGATTTACCGGCGATGCTGCAAGCGGCTCGCGATTACATCCAGGCCAACAAGTCGGGCCGTACCGAGATTTGGATGTGCTCGGACATCCGCGCCAACGACTGGAACGCCGAGAGCGGCCGCTGGGCAACGCTCCGCGATGCGTTCCTCGAACTGACGCAAGGAGTGCGATTCCATCTGCTGGCGTACCCGCAAGCGGCGACCGGCAACATCTCCGTGCGAGTGACCAACGTGCGGCGGCAACAAGGAGGCGACGGTGCGGAGTTGCTCGTGTCGCTGAAGCTGATTCGCGAAGGCTCCGAAAGTAACCCGAAGCGTGAGCGAGGGGCTGAATCCAAGCGTGAGCGAGGGGCTGAATCCACCGACGATCCCTCGCTCACGCTTCGGGTTACTGTGCCGGTCTCGTTCGAGATCGAAGGGGCCCGCTCTCAAATCAGCGTCGAGATGACCGGTTCGACGTTTGAACTCAAGGATCACCGCATCCCGATTGAACGCTCGAAGGATCGCGGCTGGGGAAAGGTCTCGATCCCGGCGGATGCGAACTCGGCCGACAACGATTTCTATTTCGTGTTCGATCAACCGGCGGTGCGGCAGACAATCATCGTGGCCGACGATGCGAATGCCGCTCGGCCGTTGCAACTGTCGGCGTCGATCTCGCCCGATCCCTCGGTGCGTTGCTCGGCCGAAGTGCTGACGACCGATCAACTGCCGACCGTCGAATGGGATCAGGTTTCGTTGGTGTTGTGGCAGGCTCCGCTGCCGGACGGCCCGGCGGCCGACGCCGTGCAAGCATTCGTCGATCGCGGCGGACAGGTTGTCTTCTTTCCGGCTCAGGGGATCACGAGTGCTTCGTTTGCCGGCGCGTCGTGGCAGTCGTGGATCGAAACGCCTGACGGCCTCGCGATCGAAACATGGCGATTCGATCAAGACTTGTTGTCGCACACGCAGAGCGGCGCGGCTCTGCCGGTCGGCCAGTTGCAGGTCCGCAAACACTGCGGTCTGTCGGGCGAGCACATCCCGCTAGCAACGCTCAAAGGGGGAACGCCGTTGCTGGCTCGCGTGACGACGAATCGCGGCGGTGTTTATTTCTGCACGACAACTCCGGCGGTCGGCGATTCGTCGCTCGCGGAGAACGGAGTCGTCCTCTATGTGCTCGTGCAACGCGCTCTGGCCAGCGGCGCGGCAGTGCTCGGCAACACTCGGCAACTGGTGGCGGGCGACGTCTCCGGCGAACAGCCGACCGCATGGCAACAACTCGCCGGGCCGCCGGAAGCGCTCTCCACCGAGTTCGCGTTTCAGGGCGGCGTCTATTCGGCGGCCGAGCGACTGCTGGCGCTCAATCGCACGACGGCGGAAGATCAAGCGGCGGTGTTGCCCGATGAACGAGTCACCGAGCTGTTTCGAGGACTCGACTTCGCTCGCGTCGATGACAAAGCCGGCAACCTCGCCGCACTGATTCAAGAAATTTGGCGTCTGTTCCTCGTCGCCATGATCATCGCGTTGATCGTCGAGGCGGCGTTGTGTCTGCCCAAGCCACAGGTCAGCACGAACGCCGCACTCGCAGTGAATCAGGAAGCCCCATAGACTCAACTTCGCAAGACATTGATGTGCTCCCCGTCAATTCAAAGGAAGGCAGACATGGCAACACTCACTCGGACAACTGACGAGAAAGCTCGGGTCAGTCTGCCAAAGGGATTCGCGGCGACTAAGGTGGTGATCGAAGAAGTCGGCGACTCTGAGCTTCGCATTCGCAAGGCAAGAGTGAAGACGAAGGTTGCAAAAGTGAACGACCCGTTTGTCGAGGAATCGGAACGACAGCTCTCGCCTGCGGCGACGAAGAAGTTGATCGAACTTTTGGAGAATCCGCCACCGCCGACGCCGGCATTGAAGCGAGCCATTAAAGAGTACAAACAACTGCGGTCATCGCTGCGGAGACCACGACGTGGCTAATCCGTGGCGGATCGAACAGCTCAGTTCGTCTCACCAACGCGGTTCGTTTGAGTGCGGAGTGCCGTCGTTGGACGACTTCCTGCGATTGCGTTCCACTCAATACGAGCGCCGCCACTTGGCCAGAACCTATGTGTTGGTGCGTGACGCGGACCTTCAAGTTCTGGGGTACTATACGCTCGCGACCGGTTGTCTGAAGCCGAGCCTGCTTCCCGCCAAGCTCGCACGCAAGCTGCCAGAACATCCTGTGCCCGTTGCCTTGCTGGGACGACTGGCAATTGATCGCCGCGTGCAAGGCAAAGGGCTTGGCCGTGTCATGTTGCTGGACGCCCTCGCTCGCTGCGCTAACTATTCTCAGCACATTGGCATCGCATTGGTCGAAGTTCACGCGCTCGATGACGCAGCAAAAACCTTCTACCAGCAATTCGGATTTCAATCTCTCGAAGACAATGATCGGCACATGTACTTACCAATGAATTTGGTCCCTCGCGATCTGGCGGAGTCCGCTGATTCATGAACTCCACTCGCACACTCACGTTCTTATGGACTCCCGGCTCACTGGCCGTGTCGATGCTCGCGGTGTTGGTCGCGGCCGGCTTCTGTTGGGCGGCTTGGCGGCGATCCGGTTATCGGCCGTCCTTTGGGATGCTCGAAGTCTTGCGGCTGACGATCGTCACGCTGGCCGCGGTGATGTTCAATCAGCCGGAATGGGTCGAGGAATTTCGTCCCGATGAAAAACCGTCGATCGCCGTACTGTGGGATGACTCGACCAGCATGGGGACAAAGGATGTCTCGCCGAGCAGCTCGCCGGGGACGCCGAACTCGACGCTGATGGCTCGCAAGGAAGCGATTGCCGGGATGATCGACCCGTCGGCGTGGTCGAAGCTGAACGAGAAGTTGAATGTCGTCATTCAGCCGTTCGCGTCGCCTCAGCCGGGGCACGGGACCGATCTGCATGAGCCGCTCGCGCAGGCTCCGGTGAAGTTCAAGAACCTGCTGGGTGTTGTGCTGATCTCGGACGGCGATTGGAACGAAGGTCCGCCGCCGGTCCAGGCCGCCTCGCGGTTGCGACTGAAAGAGGTGCCGGTCTTTGCGGTGCCGGTGGGGAGTCCGAATCGGCTGCCGGATTTGGAATTGCTGAGCCTCGACGCGCCGACATTCGGCATCGCGGGGAAGTCGGTGCGGATTCCGTTCGCGATCGAAAGCTCGCTGCCGCGCGAGACGACGATGACCGTGTCGCTCAAGACATCCGACGGCGAGGAGGTCACCAAGGAGGTCCGCATCGCCGCGATGGGACGGACCAGCGAATGGGTGCTCTGGAAGCCGAAGACGACAGGCGACTTCACGCTGACGCTCGACGTGCCCAAACACAGCGACGAGACGCTGATCGACAACAATAAGCTGACCGCTCCGATCGTCATCCGCGAAGAGAAACTGAAAGTGCTGGTCATCGAGTCTTACCCGCGCTGGGAGTACCGCTTTCTCCGCAACGCGCTGTCGCGAGATCCGGGAGTCGAGGTCGCATGCCTCCTGTTCCATCCGGGGCTGACCAAAGTTGGTGGCGGTAACAAAGACTACATCAAGCAGTTTCCGGCGGGCCTTGATGAGCTGTCGAAGTTCGACGTCGTCTTCTTGGGAGATGTCGGACTCGATGGGGGACAACTCACCGAGGAGCAATGCCGGTTGCTCAAAGGCTTGGTCGAGCATCAAGCCAGCGGACTCGTCTTCATGCCGGGGATGCAGGGGCGGCAATTCAGTTTGATCGACACGGAGTTGGAACAACTCAGTCCGGTGGTGCTCGATGAGGGTCAGCCGAGCGGTTGGGGCTCACGCACGCCGGGACATTTTGAGTTGACGGAACTCGGACGCCGCAGCTTGCTCACCAAGCTGGCCGACACGACCGACGACAACATGGAGGTGTGGGAAGACCTCCCCGGCTTCCAGTGGTACGCGCCGGTCGTCAAAGCGAAACCCGGCAGTGAAGTGCTCGCCGTTCACAAGGACATCACCAACGAACACGGCCGCTTGCCGCTGCTGGTGACTCGCACGTTCGGCGCGGGCAAGGTCTTGTTCATGGGGACCGACGGAGCATGGCGCTGGCGCAAAGGGGTCGAAGACAAATATCACTATCGCTTCTGGGGCCAAGTCGTCCGCTGGATGGCGTACCAACGCAACATGGCCAAGGGCGAAACCATGCGACTGTATTACACGCCCGATCAACCGCAGATGCGACAGACTCTGGCCCTGCACGCGAACGTCATGGAGCGCAGCGGTGAACCGCTGACCAAGGGTGACGTCACCGCCCGCATCGTGGCTCCATCGGGCAAGGCCGAGACGGTGCGGTTCAACTCCGCAGGCGACGAGTGGGGTGTCTTTCAAAGTCGCTTCACCGCCGAAGAACCGGGTAAGCACGAAGTCACGCTGCTCTGCAAACAGACGAACGCGACGCTGGAAACCTCGTTCTTCGTGCAAGGAGTCGCCGCCGAACGAATCGGCAAACCGGCTCGTCCGGAGGTGCTGGAAGAGATCGCCCGTGTGACGCGCGGCAAGGTGCTGGAGCCGACGAAGCTCAACGACATCGTGCAGTTGTTGGCGAATCTGCCGGAGCCGTTGCCATCCATCCGCCGCGTCCAACTCTGGAGCCATCCGCTCTATGCCGGTTTATTAGTGTTGCTTCTGGGAGTGTTTTGGGTGGGGCGGAAGGTGATTGGGTTGATATGATCCCACTGCCCAAATCGGATTCTGAAATTCAGCACACGACAATTCTGAGAAGGAACTGGTCATGTCCACTGCAGTCCGAGACTTGCCGAGCGTTTCCGATCAATCCGCGCCGAAAGAAAATCTGGAGCAGATGATCGCCAGTTATTCGTCGCCACAGTTCACAGAAGCCTTGCTAGAACATTTCCACGAGGCCAAACGTCGTGCGCTGGGTGACATCCGCGAGGCAGGATTAACGCCCGCAACGGAACCTGAGGTCGCCAAGTCATGAGCCCGCGACCTGAACTTTGGATTGTTGCCGGACCAAACGGAGCGGGAAAAACCACCCTCACGCAGCGGCGTCCGCTTTCCGAGTTATTGGAAGGTACGATTCAGCTCAACGCCGACGACAAGACTTTGGCGGAATTGTGGAAACAAGGCTTTCGTGGATTTGCAGATGCTCCCGCAAAAGCTCTTCAAGAGGCTTTCGTGAATGCTGCCAATGAAGTCACTGAGGAACTTCAGCAACACCTTCGACTCGGCCATAAAGTTTGCGTCGAAACTGTTCTGAGCACCGAGAAATACAAGTCGATCGTCACGGATGTTCGCCAAGCTGGCGGTTTCTTCGGCTTGATCTATGTGGGTCTGAAGTCTCCGAATCTTTCCGCCGGCCGAATCCAAACTCGGGTCGCGCTTGGAGGTCACGACGTGCCTAGATCGTCTTGCCGCCCGTTGGCAGCGATCAATTCAACTCTTGCCTTGGTTTGTTGCACACTCGCACCGTTGCTGGATTTTGGACAATACCAACTCGGATATCGACAGCTCAGCAGTGTTGATCGCCGAAGGAACTCACGGAATCGTGACGTTTCACAATCGCGAAGCCATCCCTGAAATCACGGCAGCTCTATCATCCCTATCGACGGAGAGGTGACTCATGAGTCTTGCTCATCACCGATTGACGTTTCCGGAATCGTTGCGGACTCAGGGTTGATTCAAGGTCCGGCAGACCGGAGTGAGCGATGGGCGGTATCGACGTCTCGATGAAACACGCAATGGCCGAGTTCCCTCAGGACTGGGCCGAGTTTGTCGGTGTTTGCAAAGGGACTCCGGTGCGGGTCGTCGATAGCGATGTCTCGACGGTGGCCACATTGGCGGACAAGGTCATCGAAGTTCTGGGAGCCAAGCCGTTCGTGCTGCACCTGGAGCCTCAAGCGTACTACGACAAGTCCTTGGACATTCGCATGTTCGAGGCCAACGGACGACTGACGAAGCGGCATGAACAGTTCGTGCATACTTGCGTGTTGCTGCTCGACCGCAGGGCTTGGGGACGCGGCAACACCGGCCGATATCACGAAAAGTCGCCGCTCGGCGTCTGTCACGTCGATTTTCAGTATGACATCCTCAGAGTCTGGGAACTTCCCGTCCAAAAGGTGTTGGCCGCCGGAATCGGTCTCTTGCCTCTGGCTCCGATTTGCGATGTGCCGCGCGACGAAGTTCCCGAGGTCGTGCGCCGGATGTCGGAACGCTTCTCCGCAGAAGTGCCTCGTGCGGTGGAATCAGAGCTTTGGACTGCGACTTTCGTGTTACTCGGATTACGATACGATCGCGCGGTTGCTCAATCCCTATTGCGAGGAGTTCGTGAAATCATGAGAGAGTCCTCGACCTATCAACTGATCGTCGAAGAAGGCTTGGCCGAAGGCATGGCGAAAGGCTTAGCGAAAGGCTTAGCGAAAGGCTTGGAGCAAGGCTTGGAGCAAGGCTTGGAGCAAGGTTTGGAGCAAGGTTTGGAGCAAGGTTTGGAAAAAGGCCAAGTCACCGCTCGGCGGGAAGTCATCCTCAAGATCGGCACGAAACGATTTGGTAAGCCGCCTCGAAAAGTCCGCGAGGCGATTTTGGAACTCAGTGATCTCGATCGGCTGGACGTACTGCTGGATCGCGTGCTCGACGTGCCCAGTTGGAGCGAACTCATTGCTGATTGAGACTCGCCTGTCTGAGGCCGAGTTGTTGACATTTGCGAAATGGTTCGATGAGTTCTTGGCAGATCAATGGGATCGACGGTTCGCGGAAGACGTGCAGGCCGGCCGCTTGGATGCGGCTGGACGGCAGGCCGATGAACAATACGAAGCGGCGCGGGTTACTTTTGTTATGACGCACTTCAGATGAAATCAGAGTCTTGAAATTGTGATCCAACTTCTCCACTAGGAGCCGAAGGGGTGTCCCATGAGTCTTGCTCATCATCAGTTGACGTTGCCGGAATCGTTGCAGACGCAGTTGCTCGACTTTCGGCGGCGCGTGTGGACGATCAAATTGGCCGAGGCCGTTTGTGGCTCGGTCATCGGCATCTTGATCGCATACTTGGCGACGTTTGCGTTGGACCGGGTGTTCGACACACCGTGGGAGATCCGGTTGGGGATCTTCGTGGCGGCGATGGTCGGCTGTGGGTTGATCCCGCTCGCGCTGCATCGCTGGATTTGGCGGCAGCGGAAGCTGGAACAAATCGCGCGGCTGCTCAGTCGCAAGCATCCCAGCGTTGGTGATCAACTGCTCGGCATCATCGAGTTGGTTCACAGTGAATCGGAGCAAGCCCGATCGTTGACGTTGTGCGAAGCGGCCGTGAAGCAAGTGGCCGAGGTCGCGACGAAGCGGGACTTCAGTGACTCGATCCCGAATCCCAAGCATCGCCGTCGCGCGGTGTTCGCGGGCATTTCGGGAATGATCGCGGTTGTGTTGCTGGCAATGTTCCCAGCGGCGGCGACGAATGCCTGGGCGCGGTTCTTGATGCCGTGGGGCGACACGCCGCGTTACACGTTCACGTCGATTGAGCCGGTCTCGAATCATTTGGTGGTCGCTCACGGTGAGCCGTTCACGGTCGCGGTCGCGTTGGCGAAAGACACGGTGTGGCGACCGGAGCAAGGAGAAGTGCAACTCAATGGGCAGCGGCCCGTCGTGACGAAGCTGCGTGACGGGCACTACGAATTTGAACTTCCCGGTCAGATTGACGAGGGCTGGTTGAGCGTTCGCATCGGTGATCTCTCGCAGCGAGTTAAAGTCCAGCCGATGTTGCGGCCGGAGCTGACGTCGATCGGAGCCGAGGTCGCTCTGCCGGAGTACCTCGGCCGTTCGCAACCGCAGAAGAAAGATGTGCGAGGCGGGACCATCTCGCTGGTCAAAGGTAGCTCGGCGTCGTTCACGGCGACCGCGAATCGCACGTTGGCGTCCGCTCAATTGGATGGCCAGCCGCAAGCGACCAATCGCGACAAAATTGTCGTCGCGTCGATCAGCGTCGAGGAGTCTCGCAAGGTCGAGTTCACTTGGCGCGACGAGCACAACCTCGCCGGCAAAGAGCCGTTCACGCTGACGATCAGCAGTCGTGAGGATGAAGCGCCGTCGATCTCGTGCGAGGACTTGCCGAGGCAGCGAGTCGTGCTCGATTCCGAAGCTCTCAATTTCAAGGTCCGCGCTCAGGATGATTTCGGAGTCAAACAGGTCGGCATCGACTGGCAGGGGATCGACACGACGAACTTCAAGAACCCGGCGAAGGGGGAACGCATCCTCGCGGCGGGAGGCACCGAGAAAGAGATGTTCGAGTTGGCCGGCACATTCTCGGCGACCTCGCTGGGCATCGAACCGCAGCCGGTTCAGGTGCGGCTGTTCGTCGAGGATTACTTCCCCGGTCGCGAGCGAGTCTATTCGCCGACCTACACGTTCTATGTACTCAATGCGGAGCAGCACGCGATCTGGATCACGGAGATGCTCAGCAAGTGGCACCGCCAGTCGCTGGAAGTTCGCGACAAAGAGATGGCGTTGCACGAGACGAACAAGGCTCTGCGAGAAATGTCTCCGAGCGAGTTGGATGAACCGGAGAACCGCAAACGGATCGAAGGTCAAGCCGCTGCCGAGCGAGCGAACGGTCGGCGACTGTCGAACCTCGCGCTCAATGGCGAGGACTTGGTCAAGCAGGCGATGCGCAATCCAGAGATCGGCGTCGGTCATCTCGAAAAGTGGGCCGAGATGCTCAACATCCTGAAGGACATCTCCGGCAACCGGATGCCGTCGGTCGCCGACTTGCTCAAGCAGGCGGCGCAGGCACCTAAGACCGCGTCGAATTCGGAATCGCCGAGCAACAAAGCTCCGAAGGCGGGTGAGACACGAGCCTCGGCCGCCGGCTCACCGACTGAACCAGATCCGAAGGACAAAGAAAAAAAGCCGCCGACCAAAGTGCCTTCGATCAATGATGTCGAATCGACACACGGCTTCGCGAAGAAGGACGACAAGAACGGGGCGGCAGCGCCACCGAAATCCGGTTCACCGAGCTTGGGGCTGCCCGGCACTACGCTCATCGGTCCACCCGGCAAAGGAGATGACAAGTGCCCGGCCGACAAGAAGGTCGAGGAAGCGGTCAAAGAACAACAGGACTTGCTCGCCGAGTTTGAGAAGCTCTCCGACGAGCTCAACAAAGTGCTGGCCAATCTCGAAGGGAGCACGCTGGTCAAGCGGCTGAAGGCCGAGTCGCGATTGCAGTACAAAATCGGTGGCCGCATCGGCGATCAAGTCAGCGATGCCTTCGGCCTGCCGCCGAATGCGGCCAAAGAAACGACGACGAAGCTCTTCACCGAATTGGTGGCTCAGGAAGCCAAGAGCAGTCAAACCATCTCTAACATTATGGACGACCTGCAAGCCTACTTCGAGCGGCGTCGAATGATGTCCTTCAAAGCGGTGCTCGACGACATGCGATCGCAGGACGTCATCGGTGGCTTGCGAGCACTCGGTGATGACCTCAAGAAAGAGAATGGCCTGTCGATGGCTCAAGCCGAGTTCTGGTCTGACGCGATGGACCGCTGGGCGGAGGATTTGGTCGATCCGACCAAAGGGGGCACCTGACCCGGCGGCAAATCGCGCGGCAGTTTGCCGCCATCCATCGTTCTGGAAGTTCTGCAAGTTCTCGAAGGGGAAGTGAATCTGCGAGAAGAAACTCGCGTCGCCGAACAAGCCAAGCCGGCGATCAAAGCGGAAGAGCACACCAAGCAAGCCGAGCAACTCGCGGAAGTGCAGCACAAGCTCGGTGAGCGAATCGAGAATGTCGTTGATCGCATTCGATTGCTCGAAAACGGCGAAGAAGAGTTCGGCAAAGAGATCGCTCTGCTGAGACAAGTGGCCGTCGTCATGTTTGACGCGAAGACGATTCTGAGCAAAGCGAACACTGGCTCACCCGCGATCGCGGCCGAGACGGAAGCGATCGAACTGCTTCTGAAATCGAAACGCATCAACCCGAAAGGTGGCGGTGGCGGAGGCGGAGGCGCGGACCCCGGCGGCGGAGGGGGCGGCACGACGAAAGATTCGGCGCTGACACTGATCGGCAGCGGAGTCAACGAAAAGGAAAACCGCGAGGACCACGGAGTCTCACAAGCCACCGGCGATTCGGGACCGAAGCTGCCCGAAGAGTTCCGCTCCGGCTTGGATGAGTATTTCAATCGCTTGGAAAAGAGTGGGAAGAAGTGACGATCCTGTCCGGCCGATGGCAGTAGGCCGACAGCCGATGGCCGTGATACCGTTTTTGAAAGTTCGGAAAAAGGGGATAACGGCCATCGGCTGTCGGCATTCGGCCATCGGCCGAACCCCTGAGCGATATTGGCCACGATTGAGGGAAGCGCTCATGCGGAGAATCATCGAACTGCTGTCGGCCCTGACCGTGATGGTCGCGTTGTCGTCGGCGTTCGCTGAGGAGCGACCGCAGTTCACTCCCGAAGAACATGAACTGGCCGGTGAAGTTCTCAATGAGCTTGGCGGAGTCATGTGGGAGATTCTCGGTCCCTGGTTGGTCTTCGATGAGTTCGCTCAAGATGGGCCGATGGACATCGACGACATGCTGGAGAGCGGCTTTGAGGAATTACGGCCGCTGCTCAAAATCGAATTGTTGTTCGCTCGGAAAGTGTGTGACCTCTCCGAGACAGAGTTTGAATCGCTGAGCAATTCCAGCGAGGACGCGATGAAGGAAGCGGTGCGTCAACTCTTGGTCCAACAACAAGCCGCCGAGAACGACAAAGGGCCGCCCATCGATGAGTCACAGCTTCCTCGGCTGGCCCCGGATGTGGTTTGGCACGTCGCCGAGTGTCAGTTGACTCCATCGCAATGGACCACGTTCGTGGCGGAACGACAGGCTCGGACGGCACAGCGAAAGCGGGTCACGATTCTCAACCTCGTTACGCGGCTCGACGCCGATCTGCTCTTATCTGCCGCCCAGCGCGAGCAGTTGTCAAAGCTGTTCGAGACACACTGGAACGAGACCTGGGGCCATTCGCTGCAATCGCTGACGAATGAGGCGAAGTTCATTCCGCCGCTGCCGCAAGACGAAGTGGACGCCATCTTGAGCAAGAGTCAGCTTCTGGCCTGGAGCGAACGAGAATACGACGCTGAAACCAGCGGTTGGGAGAATGACCCGCTGGGCCTGTTGGCGGAACTGAACGAAGCGATGATGGCGGATGAAGAAGACTCAAAGCTCGGCGAAGAGAGCGAAATGACTGACAAGCAACCCTCGGATGACTGACATGTGGATCAATCGAGTACTCAATCGCTCAGCAATGAAACGCAGCGTGGCTTCGCCTCAGTCGAACGTGGCCGTCGCGCGGAATGGCTGTGAAGATTCAGAGTCGCGACCGTCAGGGAGCGGTCTTCAGTCCTTGGAGCAACCGCTCCCTGACGGTCGCGGCTCCTATTTTGCAAAGCTTCGGAGCGGTGGCGGGGACGTTATTTGCGGAATCATTCTCAGCGTGCTTGTGCTGACATCGGCGAGCGCATTCGCGGACGACAAACCGGCGGCTGACGACAAGGCCGAGGCCAAACAGGAAAAGCCCAAAGCCGAGGCGGCTCCAGCCGTCGAAGCCAAGCAAGTGCTCGAAGTCATCGAAGCCTTCGGCGCGGTGGCGAATGTCTTCGCCGGAGCGGTCGGAGGGGAAGCTGTTCCTGTCGATCCGCTCGAACAACAATTCCTCCAGCAGTTTCGCAACCTGGCGAAGTCCGAATTGAACTTCGTCCGCGTGGTTTGTCAGCCGAATGTCGAGCAATCCAAGAAGATCAAAGCCGCCAGCGATGTCGGCTTGAAGACGGCGGTCAAGAAGTTCGCCGAGATTCAGAAGAAGCTGCAACAGGGCATCCGCGCGGGTGAGCAGCCGCAATGGCCCGATCCGCGGAAGCTGATGGCGGACGTGCTGCTCAAGTCGGTCAAGGAAACGCTCTCCGCCGATCAAGCCAAACGCTACGAAGAAGAATTGGCGAAACGGGCCGCCGCGCGCAAGCGAGTCGCTCTGCTGAACCTGATCGCGAAGCTCGACAAAGATTTGGTCCTCACCGCCGACCAGCGAGGCAAGCTGTCCGAAGCGCTGACCGCGAATTGGAAGGACGCTTGGTGCCAGCAACTGGAAACCTTCATGTATGGGGACACCTACCTGCCGGTCCTGCCGGACGCTCAAGTCCTACCGGTCCTGACCGACAGGCAGAAGCAGATTTGGAACGCGCTTCCGAAACAACAAAACCAGATTTGGGGCTGGGCCGGCGGCGGGTTCGTACAGGCAATGGAAGTCGAAGACGCGGCGGTCGAGCCTGCGGTTCAAGCCGATGTGCAGATCAAGGTCGAAGAGAAGAAGGAAGAGTAGCCGTGACAACTTCTCCGGGCGCGGCGAAAGAGTGACGTAGCGATGTTGCAGAACCAGCACCACTTGTGGATGACCTCACGATGCGGCGTGGCCCGTCATTGGCGAGGCCCGTTGTTGGCGTTGGTCTCTCTGTCGTGGTTGTTCCTCGCCGGTTCGGTGCTCGTTGTTGGTGAGGACGACGAGGACGATTTCGCTCCGCCTGTTGCTGGCGAGCGGCAAATCATGATCACGGAGCAGCAGTTCGACCAGATGGTGTTCGGCGGGCGGCAAACGATCCAGCAGCGAGTCGTGGTCCAAAAGGCGAATGGCGAGCAAGGCGTGGCTTTTGTGCCACAAGATGTGGCACAAACGTCAGTCGCGGACTTTCGGAAGCGGATGGAAACCAATGCAAACGTGGAAATTGAAACGGTCGCTCGTCAGGTGTTGCTGACGGAGGCTCAGAAAAAGAAGTTGAAGCTGGCCGTGCGCGGAGACATCGAACAATTCATCAGCCGTGTGGCCGAATTGCGTCCGAAGTTGACATCGAAACCGATGACCCCGCAGGAGTACGCCGAATTCATTCGGGAATTGCAGCCGCTGCGAATGACACAGCAGTTTGGTGTCATTGGTGAAAACTCGCTGTTTCGGAAAACTCTGCGAAACACTCTGAACGATGAGCAACGAGTTCGCTGGCAGGCACTCGAACGCGAACGGCAAAGAACGGTCATCGAATCCGCGATCCTGACTTGGGAGCGAATGGCCAACGGAGTCAAGATCCCCGTCGCCAGCCGACAGAAGTTCGTCGAGGTGCTGGTCGAATACGGCAACCTGCCGGAGACGCGGCACACTTACATCACCTACGTCGTCCTGGTCGAGGCTGGCAAACTGGAGGATCGCTTGAAGCCGATCGTGTCCGAAGAGATTTGGGAAAAGCTCCAGGTACAAATCGCTCAAGCGAAGCAAGTGGAAGTGTCACTCAGAAAGTCCGGTCAATGGCCGGCGCGTCCAGCGGATGACGAAGATGGATTGGCCGACACAACAAAAGAATGACGAGACGATGTTGCAGAACAATCAACGGTTGATGACTTCGCGACGCACTGCGATCCGCCGATGCCGAGCGTTTCTCACGGCGATCCTCACGCTGGCTGGGATGTTTCTCAGCAGCACCGTCGCAATGGCTGAGTTCGAGGACGACGATCCGCCAGCGGAAGCACTTTTGGGGCAACCTCAAGCACAGAACTTTGAGATGCCGGAGAATCAATTCGATCAGTGGGTCTTTCAGAATCTGCAGACGGTCGCCGCGGCGCGGAAGAAGTTGGAGCAGGTGCTGTCGCTGCAATTGGATGACGTCGATCGGGCGTGTCAGCTCACCGAAGTCCAACGGAAGAAGCTGCAACTGGCCGCTCGGGGCGACATGGTCCATTACTTCGAGAAGGTCGAGGTCGTCCGCAAGAAATTCCTTCTGGTGCGCAAGGACCAGCAGAAGTTCAACGAGATTTGGCAGGACATTGCGCCGCTGCAAGTCCAGTTTCAAGCAGGGTTGTTTGGCCAAGACTCGTTCTATCAAAAGACGCTGCGAAACATGCTCAAGGGGGAGCAACTCTCGAAGTACTCGCAGATCGACGGCGATCGGCGAAAGTTTCAATATCGCGCGAAGGTTGAGTTAGTCGTGGCGATGCTCGAAAACGCCCTGCCGCTGCGCGATGAGCAACGACAGAAGCTCATCACGCTGATCGTCGAACAGACAAAGCCGCCTCTCAGCTTCGGCCAACAGGACTATTACGTCGTGATGTGGAACATCTCAAAGATCGAGGAGAAGACGCTCAAGCCGTTATTCACCGACGCGGAATGGAAAGTCTTGAATCAACAGTTCGCTCAGGTGCGCGGACTGGAACAGTGGCTGAAGCAGAGCGGGGCGATCGCGAAAGAGGAGGATTCCGATGAGTGATTTGATGACATTGAGCGGGGTGCAGGCGGGACGAGATCGCAAATGGCAGATGGCAGATGGCAAACGGCAAATCGGCCATGGCAAATCGCAGATGACAGATGACAGATGCCATCTTCCATCTTCCATCTGCCATCTTCCGTCTGTCATCTGCCATCTTCCATTTGCAATGAGATACATGCTCGCGGGACTTTGCGTCTTCTGTTTGCTCGCCACGCCTGCTGCAGCTCAGCCTCCCAACGCGCGGATCGGCGAGGTCGTCCCGCGCGATGTGCGGGAGATGTATGAGCGCGGCTTGCAGTATCTGGCGACGACGCAGTCGGAGAACGGCGATTGGACGGGTGGCGGCGGCGAACAAGGGCCGGGAGTCACAGGCTTGGGCTTGATGGTGTTTCTCGCTTCGGGCGAAGACCCGAACTTCGGGATGTATAGCAATCATGTGAAGAAGGCCTGCCGCAATATCATCTCGCAGCAGAACGCGACGACCGGGATTCTTGGCGGCAGCATGTATCACCACGGCTTCGGCATGTTGGGCTTGGCCGAGGCTTACGGGGCTGTCGATGACCGCAACCTCTGGCCGGAGGGGAAGGGGAAAGATCAACGGTCGATCGGTGTCGCGCTGGAGTTGGCCGTGCGCGCGGCGATTACCTCGCAGAAGAAGAATCAAACGGGAGCGTGGCGATACTCGCCCGATTCGACCGACGCGGACACGTCGGTCAGCGGAGCGGTGCTGGTCGGATTGCTCGCGTCACGCAATGCCGGTATCGAGATCCCCGACGAGTCCATCGACAAGGCGATCTCGTACTACACGAAGATGACGGCCGCCTCGGGACAGGTCGCGTACGCCGGTGGCGTTGGCGGGTTCGATGAATCGCTGGCCCGCATCTCGATCGCCACACTCGTGTATGCGGTCGCTCGGCGGAAAGACCTGCCGCAGTACAAGGCGACGCTGGGCTATCTCGTCAACAAATGGGAATTCACCGGACCATCCGGGTTCGGTTGGATGGAGTACCAGCGCTACTATCAGGCTCAGGCGTTGTTCCAAGGGGATGTCGAGACTTGGGAGAAATGGAACAAGCTGCTGATTCGCCAATTCAAAGCTCAGCAACTTCCCGATGGCAGCTTCAAAGGCCAATTCGGCCCGGCGACATCGACGACGCTGTCGTTGCTGGCGATCGCTCTGAATTACCGGTTCCTGCCGATTTACGAACGATAGGAGTTGTCTCTACTCCGAAGGAGTTGCGTCACATAGCCCAGGGTTGCCGCGCTTCGCGGCTACCCTGGGAGAAATCGAGGAGGTGATGCCTCTACCCCAACGGGGTTGCGTCACTCGTTCGGTTTGACGCAACCCCGTTGGGGTAGAAGGGAACTCCGCAACCTTGTCCCAGGGTAGCCGCGATGCGCGGCAACCCTGGGCTATGTGACATAACTCCTTCGGAGTAAAGACATGTTTGGTTCTTCAAATTCCGCTTCTGACTTTGTGTCTTCGCGTGATGGCATCGAATCCATCCTCGCCGTCATTATCACGCCGTTTGTCTACATCTCGATAGCATTCGGTGCGGACGCTGTCCCCACTGATTCATCGACTTCGGTCCTGCATCTCACCAATGGTGGCTTCATCCCCGGCGAGCTGAAGGGGTCAGAACAATCAACCGCTTTGCGCTGGCAGTCGTCGCGATTCAGTCAACCGTTTGAGTTCTCACTCGGTGGCGTGACCGCGGTGCAGTATGTGATCCCGTCGAAGCTCCCGAAGCCGACGGGCGAGTATTGTCTGGAACTTGCGGCGGGAGACGTGCTCTTCGGCGAGCTGCTGGCTTTGACGGATGACGCGGCGGAAGTTGAGGTCGCTCGGCTGGGTCGATTGCACGTCAAACGGGATCAGATTCGGCGGCTGTATCGCTGGAGCACCGGTGCCGATCTGATTTACCTCGGCCCCAGCGGTTTGACCGAATGGAAAGAAACCTCGGCCACCAAGGTCTGGCGAGAAGAGGGAGGCCAGCCGGTCACGGACCAAGAGGGGGCCAACATCCGTGGCGACTTCGGCATCCCGGCTCAGGCGATCATCGAGTTTGAACTGGCGTGGAAGAACAAGCCGGACTTTGTCTTCGCGTTGGGGATCAACGACTCCGATGACGAAGGGGGTTTCAAGCGTGCGTTTCGCTTCGAGGTTTGGGACAACGAATTGGTCGTGCGTTGCGAACTGGGGCGCGAAGCGGACGTCGATTCGGTTCAAGAGATGACCGCTGGCCCAGGACGAGCACACTTCGTTGCGTATCTGGATCAAGAGCAAGGTCGGTTGCTGGTGTATTCGCCCAGCGGTGTGCCGCGCGGGCAAATTCATGTCACGCCGCGAAAGCCGCAAGTGAATTCGGGACTGCGGCTGACCAACAAGCGTGGCGACGTGCGGCTGGAGCGATTGCGAATCAGCCGCTGGAACGGAGTCCCTCCGCGCGAAGTGCAGGCGAATAAGTCTCGGCTGCATCGCACGGACGGCTCGATCGTGTATGGCCAACTGGCCGCGTTCGATGCCGTCGCGAAGCAGTTCACCGTGCGCGATGGGGACGAGGAAACGAAGGTCGCGGCCGATCAAATCGCGAGCGTGTTCCTTTCGCCACCGGACGAGGAGGCCGCGCGGCCGTTTCGAGTCGTGTATCTCGACGGGACTCGGTTGAGCGGCGAAGTGACGAGCATCGCCGACGATCACTTACGGCTGACAAACTCGGCAATCCAAGAGCCGTTGCGATTGCCGCTGTCGGAGCTGCGATCGCTGACTGTCGGCAATCGAGAGAAGTTTTCCACCACGGGACCGCCCGAAGGTCGCTCCGGTCGATTGGAGATCGACGGTTTGCGTCTGCACGGCCGGCTGACGAATGGTCGCGAACAACCGGATGCGAGCTGTCTCGTGTGGCATCCCGACTTCAGCTCCAACGCCAGTCCGCTGCGTGCGGGAGTCGCGGGGCGCATCGTCTATCGCGATCCTCCGCCGCCGAAGCCGAAGGTCGTCCAGCCACCGCAGCAGCCGCAACCGGTCGGCTTCGCGGATGCGTTTTTGAAAGCTCTGGCTGGCGGCCCGAATACCGCCGCTCCCGCCACGGGGGGCAAGCGAACGATGCACCTCCGCAGCGGCGATACGATCCCCTGTGAAGTGACCAAGATCACCGAAGAGGGAGTCAATTTCAAAACCAGTATGTCCGACGCGACGTTCGTCTCGCACGACAAGGTCAAAGCGGTGGAACTCTCGGTGGTGGATGGCCCGCCGAAGCTCAACAAGACGAAACGCGAACGGCTGCTGACTCTGCCGCGAATGCAACGCGACTCGCCGCCGACGCAGTTGATCCGCTCGAAGAGTGGCGACTTCCTGCGCGGCCGAGTCGTTGATATGGACGATCAGGAACTGCGACTCGAAGTTCGCGTCGAGACGAAGAAGATCCCGCGCGATCGCATCTCGCAGATCATTTGGTTTCATCCGGATGAACTGACGCCTGCGACAGACGCGCCTCCACTCTCCGAAGACAAGAACCGGGGGGCTGACGCCACCCCGCTCGCCGAGGACAAGAACAAGGACAAGGGCAAGAGCGCGGGACCGACTCGCGTGCAAGCCCTGCGCAGCGACGGCATCCGGCTGACGTTTTTCCCTGAGCAGTTCGCGGCGAAAGCTCTCTCCGGCAAGAGCGAGGTGCTCGGCAATTGCAAAACCGATGTTGAGCAAGTCGATCAACTCTTGATTGGAGCGATGATCGAAAAGTCGGCGGCGGACTTGGCCTATCATCGCTGGAGACTGCACCCCGCGGTCGAACCGAAGATCGCACAAGATGTGGATGGCTCGAATCCCGATGGCCGAGCGCCGGGAATCGAATCGCCGCTGGTCGGCAAAGCGGCTCCCGATTTCCAATTGGAGTTGCTCGGCAGCGGCGGCAAGAAATTTCATCTGGCCGATCAGAAGGGGAAGGTGGTGGTGCTCGACTTCTGGGCGACGTGGTGCGGGCCGTGTCTGCAAACGATGCCGCTGGTCGAAAAGGTGGTCCACGAATTTGATGGCCAAGGCGTGCAATTGATCGCCGTCAATTTGGAAGAGCCGGCCAAGGCGATCACCGCGATGCTGGAACGTCACAAGCTGAAACTGACCGTCGCGATGGATATCGACGGCGTGGCCGCGACGAAGTACCAAGCGACCGCAATCCCGCAAACGGTGATCATCGACCGCGAAGGAAACGTCGCCCGCCTGTTTGTCGGCGGCGGCCCCAAGCTGGCCGATCAATTGCGCGACGCTCTGCGTGAAGTCCTCGGGGGCGGCCAGCCAGCGAAGTCGCCGCAATGAGCGAGACGTTTAACCCCTACGCCAACGGCGTGGGCGCGAGTGGCTGCCGAACTGATACCGCGTCCTGAGCGGACACCGCCTCCGAGCGCCCACGCCGATGGCGTTGGGGTTAAACATCTGATCGACGACGAGCGCGGCAAACATCCGCAGGCGCAGATTCTGCCGCCGAGATTCCATGCGGATGTTGGGAAGAGCTTGCCGATCAAGTGAAATGAATCGCTGTCGGGTGTCGGAGTCAGACTCTCCCAAGGCAGTGAAGTCTTGGAGCCGCGACCGTCAGGGAGCGGTCCTAAGTTTTAACGAGCACCGCTCCCTCACGGTCGTGGCTCCAAAAACTTGCAGACTCGGAGAGCCTGTGAGATCAACCGGGCAAGTTAGACCAAGGAAGGTTTGAGACATGCCGCGACGAAATTGGGTCGGGAGGATCGTCGCTCTCGGCACGCTGTGGCTGCTCGGCATGACGCCGAGTTTCGCGGAGGACGCGAAACCTCAAATCGAAGTCGAGGTGGTCTCGCCCGGCAGTTCGGTATCGGCGACTCGCAAGAAGGCGCTGGCCGATTTGCCGCTCGACAAGCTCGCGGCCGACGCTCGTCCCCAAGCGGACGAGATCATCAAGAACGTCAGCTTGTTCCGGCGCATGCCGACTCTGAAATTTGTCTCCGAGCCGGAGGTCTACAATTTCTTTCTGGCTCATCCCGACGTGGCCGTCAGCGTGTGGCGTGTCATGGATATCTCGACGTTCGAGATGTGGCAGACCGGCCCGACCGATTTCGAGGCGGACTCGCACGACGGCTCGACCGGGACGATTGAAGTTCTGCACGCGTCGGCCGAGCGGCAGATCGTTGTCTGCGAAGGCTCATTCAAAAGCCCGCTGCTGTTCAAGCCGATCAAAGCGCGAGCACTGCTGCACCTGCAACCGACGTTTCACAAACGAGCGGACGGCCAGACCGAAGTGACTCACACGCTGGACATGTTCGTCTCGTTCCCGTCGCAGCCGATCGACATCACGGCCAAGCTGATCTCGCCGGTGAGCCACGCGATGGCCGATCGCAACTTTCGCGAAGTCAGCCTTTGGGTCGCGATGATGAACGTCGCAATGGTGCAACAGCCGGAATGGATCGAGAAAGTCGCTGGCAAGATGGATGGCGTGCCGGAGATTCGTCGCGGCCAATTGTTGAAGCTCGCACTGTCGGCCAACATCGCCAATCGCCGCCGCGAACTGCAACGCCAAGCCGGCGGACGCGAAGTCTCGCTGGATGAGGTCATGGCCGTGCTCCGCCAAGCCGCTCAAGACGGAGCCGCCGCGAAGGCCGCTCCGAAGGAAGGGGCGATCCCGGCCAGTGCCGAGCAGTCGCCGGGAAGCGCGAGGGTCGAACCCGCTTCCGCGAAGAGGTAGGCGGGCAACCCTGTCTACCGCCACGGGATCACCAGGGTGTGAGCGCCGTTTTCTGAATGCCGCGACGTGCTTCAAGTTGCTTCTGAAATGAAAGCAACGGCGGTGTCACGTTGAAGAGTCACCATCGCGACCATGAATGAGATGGACTTCGAGTTGTGACGACTTGACGTCTTGCGCAGTGGCCTGGATGCTGCCCCCCCGTTGCGCGGCTGGAAAGCAGTCGCTACGCCTGCCACATCACGCTTCTGGTCGTGAGGAGTTTCGATGATGCCGTCCGAGCCTGCCGTCACCCGTCCTGCCCAGCCATCCGATTCCGTCCCTCGAAGATTCCCGCGCGTCCCGATCGTCTGGTTCCTGCTGTGCGCCGGTGTTGTGGGCCTCTTCGCCTGGGCCACCAGCGGCTCGCGGACGCCCTCTCTGACGATGCCGTTGAACTCGCCGGTCAGCGCGGAGGAACAGAAATCGGAACCGGCCGAGAAGACAGCCAAGAAGAAGGCCACTGCCGGCGGAAGCGCGAAGAAAGAGGGCGACAAGAAGAAAGACG
This sequence comes from Planctomycetaceae bacterium, assembly GCA_046156195.1. Classification (GTDB taxonomy): domain Bacteria; phylum Planctomycetota; class Planctomycetia; order Planctomycetales; family Planctomycetaceae; genus SXKJ01. Next base: position 60,067 of record JBJXEX010000381.1, read on the forward strand.
AACCGGCCGAGATCGAAAACCCGTTCCCGCGACGGATCAAGCTCGATGGGGCCGAACTGGATGGCGGAGTCGAGTGGCTCAATGCGTCGGGGCCGATCACGCTCAAGGATCTGCGCGGCAAAGTGGTCATTCTCGATTTCTGGACCTACTGCTGCATCAACTGCATGCACATCCTGCCGGACCTCAAATACCTCGAACAGAAATATCCGAAAGAGCTGATCGTGATCGGCGTCCATTCGGCGAAGTTCGAGAACGAAAAGGAAACCGAGAACATCCGCCGGGCCGCGCTGCGGTACGAGATCGAGCATCCGATCGTCAACGACGCGGAGATGAAAGTCTGGCGTTCGTTCGGCGTGCGAGCTTGGCCGACGATCGCGCTCATTGACCCCGAAGGCTACTTCTGCGGGACCGATTCGGGCGAAGGGCATCGCGAGTTGCTCGATGAAGTTGTGGGCCGAGTCGTCGCCTATCACCGCGCGAAGGGGACGCTCGACGAGACTCCCGTGAAGTTCGATCTGGAACGGAATCGCGTCAAACCGGGAGCGTTACGTTTCCCCGCCAAGGTTCTGGCCGATGAAGCCTCGAACCGGCTCTTCATCACCGACAGCAATCACAATCGGATCGTCGTCACGACGCTCGACGGCAAGCTGCTGGAGGTGATCGGCGGCGGAGCGGCGGGTGCTGCCGATGGCGATTTCAAGACGGCCAGTTTCTTCCGCCCACAGGGGACCGAGTTGGTCGGCGAGAAGCTGTACGTCGCTGATACCGAGAACCACTTGCTGCGCGTGGTGGATCTCGCGGCGAAGAAAGTGACGACGCTGGCCGGGACCGGAGTGCAGGCTCAGTCTCGCGGCAGCGGCGGAGCGTTGCGGAAGACGGCGCTCAACAGTCCGTGGGCGCTGTCGCATGTGGATGGCACGTTATATATCGCGATGGCCGGACCTCATCAGCTTTGGTCACATAAGATCGACTCAGAGACGATTAGCTTATTTGCCGGGAGCGGGCGAGAAGACATTATCGACGGGCCGCTCGACGAGTCCGCGTTTGCGCAGCCTTCAGGGATTGCCAGCGACGGGAAAGCGTTGTTCATTGCCGACAGCGAAGGCTCGTCGATCCGCCGAGTGGGCCTCGACTCGAAGGCCGCCGTGACCACCGTGGTCGGCACATCGGAACTGCGCGGCGGACGATTGTTCGTCTTTGGAGACCGCGACGGCCAGGGCTTGTTGCAGCCCAAAGAACCGGGCAACCGCGAGGAAGTCGAGGGACCGCTGTTGCAGCATCCGCTCGACGTAGCGGTTTACAACGGGACGGTGTTTGTCGCCGACAGTTACAACCACAAGATCAAAAAGCTCGACGTGGCCAAGCGCGAGTTGAAGACGATCGTCGGCACCGGGAAGCCGGGAAATGGACTCTCCCCCGCGCAGCTCTCCGAACCGGCCGGAGTCAGCGCCGTCAAAGGAAAACTCTTCATCGCCGACACCAACAATCACCGCGTCTGCGTGGTCGATCTGAAATCAGGGGCGATGACCGAGCTAAAGATCGACGGCCTGCAACCGCCCCCAACGCCGAAAGAAGCTGAGATCGCCGGTGACAATAAGGGTGTGATCGACGTCACGCCGCAGACTCTCGCGGCGGATGACAAGCTGATGTTTGAAGTCCGCTTAAAACTGCCCGATGGGTATAAGCTCAACATGTTAGATAAGGTCCGATATAAGCTGGAAACGTCCGGCGAACAAACCTTGATCGCGGCGGATCAATTGAAAACCCGCAAGGCCGCCGACCTCAAGGACAACGTCGCCACGTTTGCCGTGCCGCTGGCGAAACAATCGGGCGAAGCGAAGCTGTCGGTATCGGTGACGTTTACCTATTGCCGCGACGGTGTGGGAGGCGTCTGCAAGCTGAACACCACTCGCTGGAACGTGCCGGTGAAGGTGGCTGCGGACGGCAAAGCCTCGTCGATCAAACTGGAAGCCGTCGCCGAGTAGACCAAGATGCCCGAACTGACTCACTTCGATGAATCCGGCGCGAGCCGCATGGTGGATGTCAGCTTGAAAGAGGTGACTCTGAGGCAGGCTCGCGCGGTCGGTTTCGTGAAGATGCAACCGGCAACTCTGGACCTGATCCACAACCAGCAGGTCGCAAAGGGAGACGTTTTCGAGGTCGCTCGGCTGGCCGGGATCATGGCCACAAAGCGGACGGCCGAGCTGATTCCGCTCTGTCATTCGCTCGGTCTGGACAGCGCGGAGGTCGGCTTTGAGATCGTCGATGCTCAGACGGTGCGAATCGAAGCGACGGTGCGAGTTCACGGTCGCACTGGCGTCGAGATGGAAGCGCTGACGGCAGTCAGCATCGCCGCTCTGACGATCTATGACATGTGCAAAGCGGTCGATCGCGGAATGTCGATCGGCCCGATCAAGTTGCTGGAAAAGACCGGCGGACGGAGCGGGCATTATGTTCGTGAAGGCATAGCAAATAGCAAATAGCAAATAGCAAATAGCAAATAGCAAATAGCAAATGGCAAATGGCAAATGGCAAATGGCAAATGACAAATGACAGGTTCCAAAATCGAACAGGAGAAACACGGAGTTGCGTCCGAGGTTTTGTCCCTAATTTGCCATCCGCCATCTGCCATCTGCCATCTGCCATCTGCCATCTGCCATCTGCCATCTGCCATCCGCCATGTGCCATGTGCCATCCGCCATCTGCCATCTGTCATCGGTTTCCCTCATGCATTCGACCTCCTTCAGGAGCTGAGCCTTGTTCGCCGGTCCCATTTTTTCGCGTGAAGCCCTGACGACGCCGCGGCGGTTGCGGCATTTCTTGATTCGGACGGGGTACGTCGCCGGGTTGTTCGTGTTGATGTACACGGCCGGGCAGGCCACGTTTGGTTGGCAACAGGTGCGCAGCTTGGGTGACGTCGCGCACTTCGGGAGTTTGATCTTTCAGATCTACTCGCTGCTGCAAATGACGCTGGTGCTGTTCTTCGGGATGTTGTTCACGGCGGGGAATGTCGCGCAGGAGAAAGATCGCGGGACGTTGATTCTGTTGCTGATGACCGACCTGCGTCGGAGCGAGATGGTGCTCGGCAAATTGCTGGCGAGCTTGCTGCTGCCGTTGGTGTTGGTGGCGACTTCGATGCCAGTGTTCTGCGTGACGTTGTTGTTGGGAGGGGTGGCACCCGATCAAGTGGCGTGGTCGATTGGCCTGTGCGTGGCGGCGACATTCGCGTCGGGAGCATGGGGCGGACTGGTCGCGTTCTGGCGTGAGAAGACGTTTCAGACGTTGGCGATTTGCGTGTTGGGATTGGTGTTGTTCTTGGGCGCGGTCGAGGCGGTTGTCGCGATGGCGGGACCAACGTCGATGGTTGGCGGCCTGGCGGGTTTGCTGAACCCGTATCGCGCGTTGCTGGCGGTGATGAACCCGTTCGAGAGTTATGGCGGTCTGACCTATTCCGAAGTGGCGGCGCGATCGGTCGCGGCGTTGAGCGTGTTGGCGGTCGGGCTGATTGGTGTGAGCATCGTGCGGCTGCGCGTGTGGAATCCGAATCAAGCCTCGTTTGCTCCGCCGAAAACCGAGAAGGCCGACGTGACCGGCCAGACGCGAGTGAGGCATCGCACGATTTGGGACAACCCGGTCATCTGGCGAGAAATCTGCACGCGGGCGTATGGCCGGCGAATGGTGCTCATCAAGCTGGTGTATTACGCGATCGCAGTGTTTGTGACGTGGTCGCTGTGGTCGTCCAGCGGTCGCGGCGAATTACTGTTGGGAGTCGTCTCACCGGCGGGGATCGGATTCGTCGGCCTGGGCCTGCTGACTCTGCTGCTGGTCAACGCTCAAGGAGTCACGTCGATCACGACGGAGAAGGACACGAAGACTCTGGAGTTGCTGCTCGTGACCGACATCACGGCGAAGGAGTTTGTGTTCGGCAAGCTCAGCGGCGTGCTGTTCAATACGAAAGAGTTGGTCGTGATTCCGCTGGCGTTGATCGTCTGGCAATTGTCGATCGGCGGGGTGAGTTTGGAGAACTCGATCTACGTCTTCCTCAGTTTTCTGTCGCTCATCGGATTCGCCGCGATGCTGGGACTGCACGCGGGATTCAGTTTTGACAACTCGCGCTCGTCGATCGCGAACAGCTTGGGGACGATGTTTTTTCTCTTCATCGGGATCGTGATTTTCATGATCTTGTTGGTCGAGGCGCGGTCGTCGTTCTTCTTGCAGTTCCAAAGTTTCCTGGTCTTCATTCTGGTCGGGAGCATCGGGTTGTATGCCTCGCTGACGCATCGCAATCCGTCGGTCGCGCTGACTCTGGCGGCGAGCGGACTGCCGTTCCTCACGTTTTATGCGATCACCGAATTCCTGCTGCACGGGACGCTGGGAGTCTGCACTTCGATCTTGATTGCCTACGGCTTCACGACGATCGCGATGTTGATCCCGGCGATCAGCGAGTTCGATACGGCACTGGGGCGATCGACACTCGATAAGGGCTGAGTCGGCGGAGCCGCAGTGTGGCACGACGCTCCGCGTGGTGAATCGCGACGCGGAGCGTCGCGCCACAATTCGTTGGACTCCCTGTCACACAACTTACGCAAGAGGCACTGCGACCGATGCCCGTGACCGTGACATGCGAATGCGGACAGGTCACCGAACTGGCTGATCTCCAGCAGTCAGACGACGCTGCTGTTGTCGCCGATCGGGTGTGTCCCATCTGCGGTCGCGCGTTGCTGGCTCGTGCTCCGGTCGGCAAGCGGATGTTCCAGCAGTTGTGGCAGTCGCAGGCGGGTGATGATCGTGTCTCGGATGTCTTGGCCGAACCGCCGGACGCGGAAGGCGTCGCCGAGCCGTCCGCTTCTGAGCCGTCCATCACAGAGCCGTCCTCGACGAATCCGACTCCGGCGCGTCGCAGTTTGTGGGAGGTGATGCGCGGGGGGACGGACGCGCCGCAAAGCAGTGAACCAGTCAACGACCCGCTCGCCAATGATTCACTGGCAGACGCCGTCAAACCGAAAGGATTGTGGAGCGTAATGCAGGCGACCGCGCCGACGCCGTCGCGAGACGCTGACGCGGTCGGCGAGCCGAAGGTGGGCAGTCCGAGAGCGCAGACGTTGGAAAGTAGCAGGCACATTCCAAGTGCCGTCAGCCAGACAAGTGCGGACGGCACATGGAATGTGCCTGCTACTGTGTCGGAGCCGGTCGATCTTGTGGTGCCGAGCGTTCCACCAGTCCTCTCTGCCGAGAAGAAACTCGCACAGGCCGCGAGTCTGGCGGCGATGACTCACATTCAATCGACTTGGCAACCGGAGCCGGAACCCGAACCGTCCGACGAGGACGAGCGAGAATGGTCCCGTCGCGCGGTTGTCGCGCTGAGCTTCGCGGTCACGGCCGCTCTGGCGTCGGGGCTGAGTTATCGGCCGGAGTGGTGGTGGCGATTCCCGGCGTTGGTGATCGGATTGATGGCGGTCGTTCTGGGCTTTATGGCCTCTTCGGATGTGCGTCGGTCGCGCGGTCGCTTGAAGGGTTGCTGGCTCGCGCGGGGGAGCGTGTTGCTCGGAACATTCGGCATGTTTCTCGCGCCGATCGTGTTCGCAGATTTGGGAGAGCAAGCACGAGCCAACGCGGGACGTGAACAAATTGAGGGACGACTGCGGCGCATGGGACAAGCGTTGGATCAGCTTCATGCTCAGCAAGGACATTATCCCGAAGCGGCTTTGAAGGGCCGCGATGCTCACGGTGACAACGTCCCGATGCACGGCTGGATGACACCGTTGCTGCCAGCGCTGGGATACGAACAGATCTATCGGCAGATCGACTTGCGGCAGCCGTACGATGCGCCCGCGAATGCCCCGGCGATGCAGCAGTCGATCCCCGAATTCTCATTGCCTCGCCGCAAGCCGTCTCGTTCGCCGCGCGGGTTTTCGCTGGCGCATTTCGCCGGGGTCGGCGGGCAAGACGTGCGCGAGCCGACCGGGTTGGTGCATCTCGGACTCTTTTCCGATGGCGGGCCGGTGCGACGCGAATTGATCACCGACGGACTCAGCCAGACGATCATCGTCGGCGAGATTCGGGACGCCTACCCGCCGTGGGGCGAGCCTGGCAACGTGCGTGAAATCGGCGAAGGCTTGAACCGCCAGTTTCGCGGCTTCGGAAATGAAAGCGGAACCGGCGCGACGTTCTTACACGCGGATGGCTCGGCCAAGTTTTATTCCAACAAGACGGACAAACGCGTGTTGCAGCGGCTGGAGACTCGGGACGGAGCGGAAGCGGAGTAAGCAACAAAAGTCGGCCCGAAGCGTGAGCCGGAACGCGGTAGCGTCCGGTTTGTCGCGGTTTCATTGTCCGAACCAGACGCGAGCGCGTTCCGGCTGGTCTCCCAACCGCGATCAAGAATTGTTTTTGGTTTCCGACCTCACATCATTCTGCCCATCCATCATTCTGCTCGTCGGAAGACTGCCTGCGGATGGCAAGGCCGAACTGCGGATGAAGTGAGGAATAGATGCCTTGCGGTTCATTGGCCCAAACTCTTCTTGCCGAAACAAGACTTTCGCCGTTTGCAGAACAGTTGAAGACAGTTGATGAATGCAACGCTTTCGAGCCGTCGCGGACACGGCTACTCTCCGCCGCTCATCGAACAACTTGACCGAATAATTTGACCGAACAATTTTTTTTGGCACTCTGAAAGGGATCAGCAATGAGTCAACGCCTCCGAGTCGCGGTGCATGGCGCGGCGGGTCGCATGGGACAACGGATCGTGGCCTGTACGCTTCAGGATGCCGAGCTGCAATTAGCCGCCGCGCTCGATGCGCCGAAGTGTCCGCGCTGCGGCGAGGATGCCGGTGAAGTGGCCGGCTGCGGCAAGTCCGGCATCGCGATTACTTCTGAATTGTCCGTGCCGGTCGATGTCGTCATCGACTTCTCCGTGCCCGAAGCGACTGAGCATCTGCTGCCATTGTGTGTGGCTCGGAAGCTGCCGCTGGTCGTGGCGACGACGGGATTCAACGAGGCTCAAAAGGCCGCCGTGCTGGAAGCCGCCAAGCAGATTCCGCTCGTCTGGTCCCCCAGCATGAGCGTCGCGGTCAACCTGCTGATGAAGCTGGTCCGCGATGCGTCACGAGTGCTCAAGGACAATCCTGAAGGGGTCGATGCCGAAATTATCGAGCGGCATCATCGCTTCAAAGAGGATGCTCCCAGCGGCACCGCGCTCGCCTTCGGCCGAATCGTCGCCGAGGAAATGGGACAGACCGATCACATCCACGGCCGCAGCGGACGACCGGGCCAGCGGCCTCACAAGGAGATCGGCTATCACGCGCTCCGCACCGGTGACAACGTCGGCGAGCACACGATCGTCTTCGGCCTGATGGGCGAAACGATCGACCTCACCGTTCGCAGTCACACGCGAGACAGCTATGCCTACGGAGCACTCGCGGCGGCGAAGTTCGTCGCCCAACAGAAGCCGGGGCTGTACTCAATGGCCGATGTGCTCAAGTTGTGATTTCCGAAGACAACAAAATGAGTCACGTTTTGTCGCCACGCTCGTCCGAGTCATGGAGTTTTGGTGAATACTCGCTGATGGCGGTTTCTCTGCGGCCTCTCTGAATCTGCGGGGGTATGGCTTGGGATATCCCACAGATTCAGAGAGGCCGCAGAGAATCTTGTCCGGGACTTTGGTCTGAGGCGCAGCCTCGCTGAAGTTTGGGGATTGGAGTTTCGGCATTGGTCATTCCAGCCACGCACGCAAAGCCGTGTGTTCTGGGCCAACCACTTTTAGGAGTTCCTCATGGACGCCATCCAGTATCTCAACGAATTGATTCGCTTCGACTCCGTCAGTTCGAAGTCGAATGTTCCGATCACGGATCATGTCGAGCGGACGTTGAAGCAGCTCGGCTTTGAAACCGAGCGGTTGGAGTACGACGACAAAGCGGGCGTTCGCAAGGCGAGCGTGGTCGGCAAGCTGGGACCGGGAACCGGAGGCTTGGCGTACTTCGGTCACACCGACGTTGTGCCAGCCAGCCCGTGGTTCACCGACGCGCATGGGCCGTTCGAGCCGACAATCAAAGAGGGCAAGTTGTATGGCCGAGGGAGCTGCGACATGAAAGGCTCGGTCGCATGCGCACTGGCGGCAGTCGAACGGATTCGAGTCGCGGACCTCAAGCATCCGATCTACATCACCTGCACGGCGGACGAAGAAATCGGATACGGCGGCGCGCAATCCGTCGCGAAGAGATCGACGCTGTTCCGCGAGATGATTGCCGGCGACTCGGTCGGCATCATCGGCGAGCCGACGCATTTGGAAGTTGTTTACGCTCACAAAGGGACGTTCGGATTCTCCGCGACGTCGATCGGCAAGGCCTCGCACAGCAGCACGCGCGAAGGACTCAATGCCAACCTCGCCATGATCCCGTTCCTCGTCGAGATGAAAGCGATCCACGACGAGACGCTCGGCGATCCCGCTTGGCAGCATCCCGATTTCGATCCGCCGATCATCAGTTGGAACATCGGCATCAACGATCACACTTATGCCTGCAACATCACCGCTCCGCAGAGCATCTGCACGGTCTACTTCCGACCGATGCCGGGGCAGAACCCCCAGATGCTGATCGACCGCGCGAAACAAGCGGCCGAGCGTTGCGGCCTGCAATTCGAGTTTCGTAGCGGCGCGATGCCGGTGTACGTCGATCCGCAATCGGCCTTCATTCAAGAATTGGTGCAGCTCGCCGACCGCTCCTGTCCGCGCACTGTCTCTTACGGGACCGACGGTGCGATGCTGACCGAACTCAAACGAATGGCGGTGCTCGGTCCCGGCCACATCGCGCAGGCTCACACCTGGGATGAATGGATCGAACTGGATCAGTTGTCGCGCGGCACGGCGCTGTATGAGAAGCTCATGCGTCGCTGGTGCGTCGAGTGAGTCTTTTGGCCGCAAGCCGGAGGCGTGCGTGTCGGACGTCACGCATCTCGTTGCATCTCGTTCCCACGCTCCGCGTGGGAACGAGAAATAACGAGATCAGTCACTCGATCGCAGCTCGCGGATCAGTCGGCGATAAAGATTGTCGTCGGCATTGTCGCTGTTTTCGGTGTTGGTTCGTGGCTTGAGCGACTCGGTCTTCACGTCGTTGTCGGCGGCTTCGGCTTCGGACTCGGCTTTGACCGGTGCCACGGGTTCGGGTTTTTCGGAGATCGCTTCGATCCAATGGCGGAGCATCTGAGTCTGTTCGCGAGACAGTCCGCCGTGAGATTGGCGAATGCCGGGCGATTTCGACTCGCTACGGAGCTTCGTGAGCAACGGGCTGTTGTGTGGTTGCTCGCGGTCGATGCGTTCCAGCACGGCGGCCAAGTTTTTCTCCGAGTGCGGCTTGGGAGGAGCTTTGCCGATCTTGGTCCGAATTAGTTCGAATGTGCTTCCCGATCCAGGTCCGTGGCAACCGGCGGTCGCGCAGCGATTGACCAGAAGCGGCTGCACCTTCGCCACGAAATCCACGGCCGCGTCGCGTGGCAAACCGCCCAGAGCTTCCGCCGAGACTCCCAGCTTGGGATTCCCCAGCATCGAATACTCGCCGTTCCGAGCAGCGACGGCGGGCAGATCCTTCGTGGTCAGCAGTTGGTCGGTGATCCGTTGCAGCATGGTTTTCGCGGCGGTCGATTCCGGTTCGATCCGCAAGACCTCGCGGAGTTCCTTGCAGGCTTGGTCCGGCAATCCGTTGTTCGCGCACCAGCGAGCCAATTCGATGTGAGCCGAGACGGGACGTTCCGGCAACGAGGCCCGCTGTTGGTGGTAGGCATCTTCCAGACTCTCCGCATTGAACCGCACCTGATCGAGCGGCAGCACCATCTGCCCGCCGGGGACGTTGATGACATAACCCGCCATCGTCTGCCGCACGACTCCTTTGAGGATCTTGCCGCTCTGCAACAACAACACTCGCTCGGCGGAGACGGGCTTGGGCGTTGCGGCGGAGTTGGCGACGGAGTTGGCGACGGTCGCATTCTCCTCCGCGCGAACCGCCGGATCACCGATCAACAGGACTCCCCACAGACAACACGCGCTGACGAGTCGCATCCTTGCACCTCTCCGCCATCCGGCAGAAAAAACGAATCCATCGGCACATCCAATCGGGGGCAGATACTTCGGAAATTTGGAATGGGCGAGCGGCCATTTCTGAAATTCCAAAGTGTCAGCACCCCTGAGCGGGGGGGAACGTAGCCTCGTTCTGATTCATCGGTCAACGAGATTTTTGGCAACCCTTGTTGAGCCTCTCAGTGGCCGAGATACCAGTCATCGCCTCGCTCTGGCCAGTTGAAAACTTCGGGTGAGGTGGCATTGATGGACTGGTCAAAGCCAGCGTTTTTCTAGCGCGTTGTTGCGAGGCCCCTCCACGGCTGTGAACTCTTTAGAGCCGCGACCGTGAGGGAGCGGTTGCTTCAATGTCGGCGAGACTTCGCTGGGAAGCGACTTGCTCGAAATCGCTTGGACTCGCAGAATACGCGACCTCGCGGCGGACCAGAATTCCGCCGAAAAGTAATCGCCTCGCTTAGGCCGCTCGGCCGATGATCCAGCGAGGTTCCTTCGCCGACCAGAGATTTCGACATCATGGCTAAACAAGGTGCTCGTAAGAAACTGCCCAAGGAAGTCGCCGTCATCAATGCCGACAACTGCACGGGCTGCGAATCCTGCTTGGAAGTCTGCCCGGTGGACTGCATCGTGAAGGTGCCCGGTGCGACGATCTCGATCCTGCAAAGCTTCTGCGAAATCGACGTCGAACGCTGTGTCGGCTGTGAAGTCTGCGTGCATGTCCCGACGAAGAAGTCCGACCCTTACGAGCTGACCGTCTGCCCGTGGGATGCCATCGAGATGATTCCGACCGTGCAAGTCGCTCAATACGTCGCGGCGAAGGGTGGTCCTGGCGATTACCTCCGGGATAACTGGGAACGAGTCGTCGAACCGGCGATTCGCATGGCGCAGCTCGCCGCCGAACAGCAGGCGTAGCCGCGTTCGCCAGAACGCGGGAGACTCGTCCCTATGGCGGAAGCCCCGCACTCTGGCGAGTTCGGCTAAGTTCGTGCTGCTTCATCTTTCGCGATCAGCATCTTGAGATACGAACGGCGTTCAGACTGGCCGAGTCCGAGTTCCCGCGCAAGTGCGAGCAGGCATTCGCGGGCGGCGTCGCGATCGGAATCCTCGGCGATGATTTCCAGTTCCGCGAACCAGCCGAGTTCTCGCAAGTGATCGATGACAACTTCGAGGTCATGGTCTTGCCAGTGGAGATGAAACGGCTCGCGGCGTTTGACGACGTCGCGGACTTCGCGGAAGCCGAGCGACGTGAGCATCTCGCGTAACTGCTCGCGAGCCGTTGGACCGGCGGCGGCGGGGACTTCGATTTCTCGCCGCGTCTTGGCGACTTGATCGACGAGCGGACCTTTGTAGGTCAGAAAGTTTTCTTCACCGACGCAACGCAGGCGGAAGACCTCGTCGGTCTGAACGAAATCGCGGCTGGGATGCGCGAAGTAAATGTCGCGCTGATCGAGCGGAGTGCCGGGTGTTGCTCCCAGCGAGGCGAGGCGTTCACGGAAGGTCGTGACGACAGCCACATCGGGCAGCGGGAATTTCATTTCGACTTCATAGGTCATGGAGTGAGCCACCAGAAAAGTGAGAAGGTTGAGTCCGCCAGCAAGCCTCCGTGAGTCGTGAGAGTCGTTGGATTGCCAACTATACCACTCGCGGCGATGAGTGAGAGGGACTGCTTGCTGATGCGGAACCGCCAACCGTAGACTGCCAGTGACTCCTCAACGAATCCTCTTCAACCGCCCTTCTGCGAGACCTTGCCATGCTTCGCCCTGTCCGAAATCGAGTTGTTGCTTTCTGTGGAAGTTCCGCATTGGCGGTGTTGATGGTGTTACTTCCAGGCCAGCCAGCCGCCGCACAAGACACAGAGAAGCCCGTCGCCACGACCGCGACTTGGGCTCACATCGAACTCAAAGGGAGCTATGCCGAAGGCCCGCAGATGATGGGCCTGTTCGGCGAAGCTGGCGAGAGTCTTTCCGAAGTGATCGGCCGGCTCGACAAGGCGGCGAGTGACAACGCGGTTGCGGGGGTCGTGCTCAAGATCGACGGGCCGACCATTGGACGGGGCAAGCTCAACGAGTTCCGACAGGCAATCAGCCGTGTGAAGGCGAAGGGCAAGAAGGTCGTCGCGTATCTCGATTCGGCTGGCTCTGGCGATTACCTCGTCGCTGCCGGGTGCGATGAAGTCGTGATGCCGGAGTCTGGTGTCTTGATGCTGCTCGGCGTCCGATCCGAGGTCAGCTTCTACAAAAACCTGTTCGACTTCCTCGGCGTAAAGGCGGAGATGCTGCGAGTCGGCGAATACAAGTCGGCCGCCGAGCCTTACTCGCGAACCGAGATGAGCAAAGAGTTCCGCGAAGAGTTGGAACAAGTCCTCGGCGACTTCTATGACCAGATGGTTGAGCAAGTCGCGACCGGCCGCGGCCTCACCGCCGAGAAAGTCAAAGACGCGATCGACAACGGCCCGCATACCGCGAACGCCGCGAAAGAACTCGGACTCATCACGCGCGTCGCTTATGAAGACGAACTCCCCGGCATCCTCAAAGGAGCCAAGCCCGACACGACGATCAAGTTCGCGAAGCGTTACGGCAAGAAGAAGATCGACACCGACTTCAGCGGCCTGACCGGCATGATCAAGATGATGAACCTGATGATGGGAGTCGAACCGCAGGCACGCCGCAGCTTCAATCCGAAGATCGCCGTCATTCATGCGTCGGGCATGATTATGCCCGGAGCCAGCAGCAGTGATTTTCTCGGTGACAGCACGCTCGGCAGCGACACGCTGGTCAAGGCGATCGAGAAGGCCGCGAGCGACTCGACGGTCAAAGCGATTGTGCTGCGAATCGATTCGCCTGGTGGCAGCGCGCTGGCCAGCGATCTGATTTGGCGAGCACTCGAAAAGGTCGAGAAGCCGGTCGTCGCCAGCATGGGAGATGTGGCCGGCAGCGGTGGTTACTACATCGCGATGGGGGCCGACACGATCTTCGCCGAACCGGGGACGATCACCGGCTCGATCGGCGTGGTCGGGGGCAAGATCGCGCTGGATGGCCTCTATAACAAAGTCGGCATCACGACCAGCGTGGTCGCTCGCGGCAAGAACAGCGGCATTCTCAGCACAACAGTCGGCTTCACCGACAGCGAACGAGCGGCGATGACCAAGCTGCTGCTCGACATCTACAAGCAGTTCACTGAGAAGGCCGCGAAGGGCCGCAAGATGGAATACGAGAAGCTCGAAAAGCTCGCGCGTGGTCGCATCTATTCGGGAGCGACAGCGCTCAAGCTGGGACTCGTTGACAAGCTCGGCACGTTGGAAGACGCCGTCGAGCACGCGAAGCAACTGGCGAAGCTCGGCCCGGATGACAAGGTCGAACGCCTGATCCTGCCCCGGCCGACCAGTCCGCTCGAATCGCTCTTCGGCCCGCTCAATCCAGATGAGCAAGCTCGCGTGTCGGCCGACTTCGCGTTGTTCAATGCCTTAAAAGCGATCTCGCCCGACTTGGCCGACGATCTTCGCAACGCGTTGCAAATCAACCGACTCGCTCGTGAGACCCGGCTGATGCTGATGCCATTCACGATTCGGATTCAGTAAACGCTCGGCTCGTCCTGCCGAGCTACCGAGTTTTTGTCTTTTCCAAACGAGGTCATCCACGATGTCCACAATCTTTGTTCCGTCGGGGTACGAGCAAGTGCTGGCGGATTTGGATCAACTCGAACTCCCAGAAACGGACGGTGTTCCTTTGGATTCGCCTTGGCATCGTGACAACATCAATTTGCTGGCCGACTCACTGAAGCATCAATGGCGGCACCGCCCCGATTTTTTTGTCGGCGGCAACATGTCTGTTTTTTACAGCGTCAAACAGGCGCGGAATCGCGACTTCCTCGGACCAGACGTCTTTGTCGTGAATGGCGGAGTGGACCGGCACGCGCCCCGCAAAGTCTGGACGATCTGGCAGGAGAATAATCGCGGGCTGGACGTTGTCATCGAGCTCCTTTCCCCCAGTACGGCGGACCACGACCGCACCGACAAGAAAGACCTCTACGAGCAACGTCTCCGCACGCCCGAGTACTTCTGTTATGACCCGGAAACCCAAGTTCTTGAAGGCTGGCGGCTCGACAACAGACATTGCTATCAGCCAATGGAGCGGTCCGAAGACGGCCGCTTATGGAGCGAAGAGCTGGAACTGTGGCTCGGAACTTGGACTGGCGAGTACAGCCAGACTTTCGGCACATGGCTGAGATGGTTTGATCACCACGGCAACGTCTGCTTGTTGGAGGCTGAGGATGAAGCCCGCCGTGCCGATGATGAAGCCCGTCGTGCCGATGATGAGGCCCGTCGTGCCGACTTAGCGGAAGCAGAAGTCCGCCGACTCCGCGAGTTGCTCAACGCTCAGGGGACTCTGAACTCTTAAGCACCCGGCAACCGAAAGACTTCGCTGACCGGGCAACGGAATCCGACAAGCACGTCTTCGCCGCTGAGTTCATCGTGAGGCCGCAGATCTTGCACGGTGCCGTTGGCTCGGTGGATGCGAATCCGCTGTTTGTGCGGATCGACTACCCACACGAGCCGCACTCCGGCCTGCAAGTACTCTTCGACCTTTTCCTCGACTTCATGGTACAGGTCGTTGGGCGAGACCACTTCGACGGCCAAGTCCGGCACGATCAGGCAATTCCCTTTGACAACCGGCTGCTTCGGGAGTCGCTCGCGCGAGATGAATGACACATCGGGTTTCCGAGTTCGGTCGGCATCGTCCGGGAAAACTTCCTCAAAGCACTGATAGCCGGCGTTGGAGCCGTTCACTTCGCCGAGGTTGTGCTGCCGGCAATGGTTCCAGACCAGACCGAGTACGTTGGATCCAATTCGTTCTGATTCCCAGCTCATGTTGCGTTCCACGAGTTCGCCGTTGACCAATTCAAAGTCTTTATCGTTCGGCATCGCCAGCAAATCCTCCGCGGTCACTCGTGGTCGAGCAGCGGAGGCGGGCGGGTCTTCTAACATCAGGCTCATGGTTCACCTCGGTCTGTTTGGTTGACGGCGGCAGCACATCGGCCGACATATTACGGCGAGCCGGTCGGATCACAACAGCCGCGATGCTTGAGGCTGCGAACCGCTTCCGGTCGAATACGCCCCCCGCTGAAGATAGGAATTCATCCCCAAGGACTCTCAATATGAAATCGCAGCTCTGGGCCGTGCTGGCCGCAATCGCTTTCGTTGCTCCTGTGGCAAACGCTCAGGAATTCACCCTCAATAAGGGGGACCACATTTGCATCGTCGGCAACACGCTGGCCGAGCGGATGCAGCACTTCGGTTGGTTGGAGACCCTGATTCACGCTCGCTTCCCGGAGCATGAATTGGTCTTCCGCAACCTCGGCTATTCCGGTGACGAGATTGATGGCTTCAAGAATCCGAATACCCGGATGCGTTCGCGGGATTTCGGAACTCACGATCAATGGCTCAGCGGTGTCGCTCCGTGTCCGCAGCCAACGAAACTGTCGCCGCGTGACAAAGACAAGGTCCGCGAGAACCGCTTCGAGCTGACCAACACCAAGGCGGACGTGATCTTCGCCTTCTATGGCTACAACGAATCGTTCGCCGGTGAAGAGGGTTTGGCGGCGTTCAAGAAGAACGTCGAAGAGTTCATCAAGCACACGCTCGCGCAGAAGTACAACGGCAAGTCGGCTCCCAAGCTCGTGCTGTTCTCCCCCATCGCCCACGAGCTCATCGACGATCCCAACCTGCCCAACAAAGAGGCCATCGACGCCGACAACGCTCGGCTCAAGATGTATTCGCAAGCGATGGGCGAGGTTGCCAAGGCCAACGGCGTCTTGTTCGTGGACTTGTTCAAAGCGACTGTTGAGGAATTTACGGATGCAATGAACCCTGGGAGTAAATGGGAGCGCGATGCGCACCACACGATCAACGGGATTCATCTCAAGGAAAGTGGAGATGGAGTTGTCGCTGACAGAATTGAGAAGGCACTCTTCGGGAAGCCGCTCAAGCGCGAGCAGAAATTCCTAAGCGACCTCAACGATGAAGTCCGCGACAAGAACTTCTACTGGTACAACCGCTACCGCGTGACCGACGGCTACTCGACCTACGGCGACCGAGCGTTCCTGAAATTCTCCGAGGGGCCGGGCGGGTATGGCGATGGGTTGTCAAATTACTCGGTCGCGCAGCGCGAACTGGAT
>JBJXEX010000394.1:0-12809 GCA_046156195.1 Planctomycetaceae bacterium
CTTCCGGCGAAACATTGTTCTGACGGCGTGCCATCCTTGGCCTCCTGGTAAATAATGAACTTCCTCTTGACCTCCAGCACGGCTTTTAGCCTACCAACGACAACTCGCAAACCCCGTCGCGCACCCAGAAGATCACCCCGCTATCGACGCATCTCACCATCTTGGGGCAGCGAGGCTACATTCAGGCTTGGCAAGACACGCAATTGATCGCCGGCGAAGAGTGGGAAGATCGAATCCTGCAAGAACTGGAGCGGGCCGACATCGTGCTCTTGTTGTACTCGACCAACAGCCTCGCTTCGCCGTTCATTCAACAGATCGAGGCTCCGCAAGCGGTGCAACGGGCGCGGGACGAACAGCAAGCCTGTTCGCTGCTCGTCGTGCTGTTGGATCGCAAGGACTGGGATGAGAACGTCGCGCTGGAACAGGAACTGAAGAAGTTCCAAGCCGCGACTTGGAACGCGAAACCCGTGCTCGACTTTAAGCCGCGCAGCAAAGGCTGGCTGGAAGTCGAACGCTCGATCCGAGACGCGGTGGAGCTGCGCCGGAAGGGACAGAGATAGCGCGGCGAAGCCGCATGTAACCCGAAGCGTCAGCGAGGGAGTGTGTTGCGTCCCTCGCTGACGCTTCGGGTTACATTGAGATCCGCGAGGGAAAACCACGTCGTCAGTGACAACTCTGTAAGTAGCCGTACTCGCCAGAGTGCGCGGCCCCGCGTTCTGGCGAACGCGGCTACGCGACTCAATCGAACGTGACCGCTGAAGCGCGGGCTGCAGGGGAAAGCGGTCGCTCGCTCCGTTCCTTCAGGCCGCGGAGCACCACCAGCCAGAGTGTGCCGATGAGCACTCCGCTGACGACCAGTGCCCAGGCTCCGTCGCGTCGCAGCCGGGCGGCCAAGGCATCGACTGGTCGCAGCACGGCCGATTTGCGCTCCTGCACAATCGCGAACCAGCCGGTGTCGCCGACTCGGCAGAAGGCCGCCAGCCACTCGCCGCCGTAATCATCGGGATTGAATTGCCCGACCGGGTCAATGTAGTCCCGCATTTGGATGACCACGGGCACTTCCGTGGGTTCACCGACCGAGGGGGTCGGTCGCAACCGTGCGATGACCTCGGCCGACAATCGCAGTTGCCGAACCTCCTCGTTCGTGACGCCGTCGCGGCGTTCTTCGCTCATCCATGGGTGATCGAGCAACTGCCAGTTGCGATCGTCGATCAACACGATCTTGCGAGTGCGGTCGCCGGCATCTTCGGCCTCCGCCTCGTGACGGTTGCCGGGGACATACGGAGACAGCAATTGCCCCAGTTGCATGGATCGGCCCAGCACGCCGATGACGCGCTCGTGCTTTTTGTCCCAGACGGGGACGGTCAACGAGGCGACGTTTTGGCCCGTCGCTTGGCTCTTGTAGGACAGCGACAGGTGCGGCTTCGTGATCGGCTGCATTCCGGCGGGGACCGTGTTCCGTTCAAACTCGCCCATGCCGTGAAAGTAATCGCGGTGTGACCAATTCTCGTCGAGCGTGCTTTCTTCTTGCGGTTCGCGCCAGCGCTGGAAGCCGCGAGCATCGGTGAGAAACCAACTGCGATCGCGATTGAGGCCCAACTGGCGTTGCAGTTGATCGGTGCGTGATTTCTCTTGAACCAACAACAACCCCAGTTCACTGCGGTCAGACCAGTTGCGATCGGCAGCGGCCTTGATCGCGCTTTCCAGTTCGGGATCGTCGGCAAGCGATTCCAGTTCGGCGGTGCGTTTCTCCAATTCACGAGCGACGCTGCGAGCGAGGATCTCCACCGTCAGCACGTCGCTCTCCAACGCACGCGTCGTGACGTTGCGCGCCGCGGAATCGACGGCGTCGCGCATCGAGTCGAGATAGAACAATCCCAGCGCGAGCATCAGCAGCACGGGGCCGAGTCCTCCCAATGCCAGCAGCGGCCAGAACGATCGTGCTCGTTCGCGTTGTTCCAGGGCATCGACCACCGCCTGCGCGTTGGCAAAGCGTTTGTCCGGGTCCGGTTCCAGGCAGTGATCGACGATCTCCGTCAGCCGCCGGTCCACACCGCGCACTCGCAAATGCAGCGAGGGATTCGCTCCGTCACGCACCAACTGGCCGTAAGTCGCCAATCGCTCTTCGAGCGTTGCGGCCGCTTCGATCCGGGCTTCGTTCTCCGAGGTCCGATGCGGTGCCGTGCCACAGATCAGGTGATACAGCACCGCTCCCAAGGCGTAGACATCCCAGCGAGCATCCGGCACCGCCTTCAAGTCCGCTTGTTCGGGAGCCATATAGAACAGCGTCCCCAACGCCGGAGCCTGCTCGTAAGACAATCGCGATTGTCCGAAGTCACACAACCGCGGTTCCAGGTCCGCATCGAGCAGCACGTTGGCCGGCTTCAAATCGCAATGCAAAATCCCGCTGCCATGAGCATGGACCAGCGCCTGCAGAATCCCTTTCGCGATACGGATCGCCTCGCGAACCGGTAGCGGCCCATCGGTCAACAAACCGGCCAGCGATCCGCGCTCCAAATACTCCATGACGTAGTACGGCGGATCGCTGTCCCAGCCAACTTCCAACAGTCCGACAATGTTCCGCGACGTGTAGAGAATCGCCAGTTTCTCGACCTCGCGGCTGAGCAGCGACCAGTCCAAGCCGCCGCGATGCGAGTAGACCTTCACCGCCACCAGCTTGCCGGTGTTCTTCTCGCGAGCCTGCCAGACGGAACCATAAGCCCCTTCCCCCAAGCAGCGCAGGATCGTCAGTCCCGGCACGCTGACCACCGGTGTGCGACGCCGGCTGAGCGACAGCGACTTCGCCATTGCGGCCTCATCCTGTCGTTCGGTGTCGCTGCTTGGTCGAGGCATTTCCGAGATTGATTTCGTTGCGTCCATTTCGAGCCGAATCCTGTTCCACGTTTATCGCCGACAATCTGGCAACGCATTCTGACGATTCATCCGCGAACGCACGACGCACTTGGCGAGTGGCCTCGTCCTCATCCTGAGTGTCTCCGCCCCCATCCCGCTTGTCGGGATGGAGCGAGAGATGATGTGCCAGCAACGTGGCCCGTCAGTCCTAACTCTCCGACCCCATCCGCCTCGTGGTACGGCTGATTTAGCTCTTCCTCTTTAGCTCCATCGACGCGAGTTCGATGGGGGCGTTTCTCGCCGCCGTTGAAACGCGAATTGACCCTCTCGCGAAGAGCGTCCTACATTCCCCGCCCTTCGAGTTTCCCACCTCCTCGCGTCGCAGGATGCGGCGTCTCACACGCGGTTCGATCATGGACGATGCGATTCTGCCGCTGAACGCGGTCCCCAGACAGCAAGTTGTTGAGTATCTCGGCCGACGTGGCATGGCCGGCGAGGTCGTCGAGTGGAAGTACTTCGACGAAAGCTTCAATCGCGGCCGCGAGCGCGGCTATGTCTGGAGGCGCGACGGCGACGTGCAGGGCTTCATCGGCTTGATTCCCTGGAGCGTGCGGCGCGGAGACGAGCGGCTCGAAATGGTCTGGGGCTGCGATTGGTCGGTCGCCGATCCGAACCTTAGCAAAGGCATGGGGCTGGTCTTGGCGACGCATTCGATGTCGTTGCATCGTCCGTGGGTCTCGCTGGGAGGCAGCGCGAAGGCCCGCGCGATCATGCCGCATCTGTGTCATCACAAGGTCGATGATGCCGGCCTCGTCTTCTGGCAACCGCTGCGGTTGGGAGCGGCGCTCAAAAAACTCGGCGAGCGGAATCGACTGGCTCAATGGCTGGAGGGGACGTTTCTCAGATCGCTGCCGGTACGCTGGGTGGCTCGGCCGTCGTCGCATCGTCCCGACATCATCACCGAGCCGGGTTTGTCGCCCGTTGTCACCGAATTGATCGAACACGAATGCTTTGCCGAATGGCATCCGCATCATCGCATGGAAGATTTGGCGTGGTCGCTGGGCCGGTGTCCCGCGATCACGACCCGGACCTGCTACATCGCGGGACTCAGCGGAGTTGATGCGGCCGCGGTCTTTTGGAGGAACTCACAGGCCGGCGATTTTTGGAAGGTGACGTTGTGGGCCGCTCCGATGCGTCAGGCGTTGCTCGCCGACTTGCTGCGAGAAGTCCGCTGGCAAGTCTTTCAAGAAGGGGGCGTGGCGATCTCAACGCTCGTCTCGCACTTGCAGACCGACTTGATCGAACAGTTGCAGGCCAGTGGCTATTGGAGGCAGCCGAGACCGCTGCCGATGTATCTGGTCGGCGAACGCAAACAGACGCTACCGTTCCGCGACATGACGGGGTTGAGTTACCTCTGCACCGATCTCGCCTATCGCTTCTAAATCCTTCTTTGACACATTGGCTCTATACTATTGATGGCAGATGGCAGATGGCAGATGGGGAGGGCGGCAGAGGGGGAGGGTGGCAGAGGTCCGATTGGATCGAAACAGCCTCTATGCGGCTATCCCCAACCGAATTTGCACAGCGTTCGGCGATCCATCCGTCGTCTGATCAATCTGCTATCTGAAATCTGCTATCTGAAATCTGCCATCTGAAGTTGCCTTGAGACGACACGACTGTCGAACCAAAAGCCCAACACGACATGCCCACCTTTCCTTCCCGCATTCAAGGTCCAGTTGCTGTCATCGGTGACGTTCACGGACAGATCGAAAAGCTCGACGTGATCCTCGCCAAGCTGCGGCAGACGCCCGACTACTCGCGGCGTTGGATTGTCTTCATCGGCGACCTCGTCGATCGCGGGACCGATCCGAAAGCGGTGCTCGACCGGATGTTTTCGTTGCAGCGTGAGCATCCTCAAACAACGTCGGTCATCGGCAACCATGAACTCGCGATGGCCGGAGCGCTCGGCCTGATTCCGGCTCCCGCCTACGCCGATTGGGCCACACAGTGGGTTCAACAATACGGCGTCGAGACAACGTTCAATTCTTATGGTGCGGAGTTGGGCGACCTCGCCACGCTGAAGGAAAACCTCCCGGCCGAGCATGCCGACTTCATCGCCAACGGCCCGTGGGTCATTGAGCATCCGCAAGCGATCTTCGTCCATGCCGGACTCGATCCGCATCAACCGCTCGACCTGCAATTGCGCATCCTGCGACAACGCGACTTCACGCTCAATCGACCGCCGTGGCTGTGCTCGAAGACGTTCGTTGAGAACGGCGTCCCACCCGATTGCCCGGTGATGGTCGTCTCCGGCCATGTTCCCGTTCGTGGAGTCATCTATCGCCCCAACCGTCTGCTCCTCGACACCACTGGCGGCAAAGGGGGCGACCTGAGCTGCGTACTGCTCCCCGAACTCGTGCTGATCACTTCGGGCGACGATCCACCACAACTGCTCGTCGAGCCAGAAGAGGATCGCCCTTGGTGGAAGTTCTGGTCATAACAACGTCGAATCTTCGTGCGGTGAAGCCGCAGCGAAAGTAATCCGAAGCGTGAGGGTCGTTGAACCATCAACTTGGCAGCGATAACGTGCGGCGAACAATTCCGATCCTCTTTCTTCAGGATCAATGCCATGACGTGTCGCTGGTTCTTGCTGTTGGTCGGCCTTTGGTGGGTGGTGGCTGAATCGGTTTTTGCGCAACCGAAATCCGCGAGTGCTCCAGCCAGCCCGATTCGCTGGGAGTTTCCGGGACGTTCTCTGGCTCAGATGCAGAGACTTCTGGGCACCACGATTGAACCGGCTCGGATTTCGGCATTGAGTGCGGTGGATGCCAAGATGGTGGCTCACCCCTTGATTGCGGAGGCCCTCCAGGAATCCATCGAGCGCGATGTGCGCACCAAGCAAATTTCTCCCGCGACGATTCAGTCCATCCATCGCTTGGGACTTTCGTCACGCGACGGTGACGTGCTGTACCTCGTCAAACTGTTGGAGGCCGAGGATGTCCAAGTCGTCTTGGCCGCGACCATTTCGCTGGACTCCAAGAAGCTGGCGGATACCGCGATCTTGGATCCTCTCAAGAAACTCATCGAACGCGACCTGAGTCACAAGCAAGTATCGCCAGCGACGATTCAAGCCGTGCAGCGTTTGGGGCGTTCGTCGCGCGAGGAAGACGTGCAGGCTGTCGCCAAACTGACGGAAGCCGAGGATGTCCATGTGGCGTTGGCGGCAGCGGTTTTCCAGCTTGAACGACGACCAATGGAGTCCCTCCCGTTACTTGTCCGCCTCACCAAGACGCCGGAGTTCGCTCAGAGCTACGGGCTGCGGATCGGCTTGGTCGATGCGGTGGCCGACGTTCCCAATGCCGCGGCGATCGACTTTTTGATCGACGTGGTCTTCCGATTTGACGGGCAACTTCGCTGTCGCGCGGCGCAGCATCTGACCCGCTTGACCGGCCAGAAGTTCGGAGGCCGAGCCAATCAATGGGCGGACTGGTGGCAGAAGCACCGCGAGGGATTCCAACCGCTGACCCAGAAGCCGGCGGCCGTCGATGACTCCACCGACGAGATCGCTCGCATCGAGTGGCCCGAATCTGTCTCGGAGTTCTGCGGCGTGCCGATCTACGCCAAGCGAGTCGTCTTTGTCATCGATCACTCAATGAGCATGGCCACACGAGTCGAGGGTGTGACGCGACTCCAAGAGTCGGCTTATCAACTGAAGAAGGCGATCGACGGTCTGGATCGTTATACCTATTTCAACGTCATCACTCACAACGGAAGCGTACAAATCTTTCAGCCAGAGTTAGTGTCGGCAGATGAAGATCACAAGAAGGCGGCTCGCGCCTTTATCAACAGCAAACCGGCCAAAGGTGCCACCGCGACGTATGACGCACTGGTGGCGGGGTTATTGTCCGATCCCAACTTGGAAGCGCTGTACTATCTTTCCGACGGCGCACCCAGCAAAGGACCGTTTGGTCCGCAGCTCATCCAGGCGATCACAGTACAAAACTCGATCCAGAGAACCAGCATCTTCACCTTGGGCATCGACTCCGACGGACGGGATCGCGAATTTCTGCGAGATCTTGCTCATCGCAATGGCGGCCAGTTCCTGTTGATTCGGACCCCACCCGCGAAAGCCTCTCCCTAGCAACGACGATCAAACACACCCAACCCACGTTTCTCCGCACGAATCTCACGCTCTGGCGAGCGTGGCTACGAGAAGTGAATGATGACAGGAAATGCACTCTATCGCTGTCCTGGTCCGAGTGATCGGCGGACTTGGCTCAAGGTCGGTGGCTTGAGCCTCGGTGCTCTGGCGACCGGATTGAATCCGACTCTCGCGCGGTTACTCGCGATGGAACAGGAAGGTGCTCAACGAGCGGTCCCGAAGGATTTCTCCGTCATCCTCTTCTGGGGAAATGGTGGCCCAAGCCATTTGGACCTGCTGGATTTGAAGCCGCACGCTCCGGCCGAGTACCGCGGTGAGTTCCTGCCGATTCGGACCAATGTGCCGGGCATCGAGATCACCGAGATGCTGCCGAAGCTGGCTCGTCTGGCCGACAAGTTCGCGATCGTCCGCAGTCTGCATCACGAACGGGCCGAGCACTCCGGCGGGACCAATCGGTTCCTCACCGGCTATCCGTCCAGAGCCGCGAACCTCAATCACTCGGAGTTTCCGGAGGTCGGTTCGATCGTCGCCAAGCAATTGGAATCGCAAGCTCGTGACATTCCGCAGTTCATCGCCAACACCAAGTTCTACGGCGGCGGGCCGGCGTATCTGGGACCGGCCTACGCGCCGTACATGCCCAGTCCGAATCCGAGATCAGCGACCGGCGACAACGAGTACGCCCCGATCCCGATCTATCGTTCGGGTGACTTGGCCGACAGCCTCTCGATTACCTCCGAGGGCGTGCTGGCTCTCGGCCGTCGTCGCGGCTTGTTGAAGTCACTGGACTCGCTGCCGCGCATTCTCGACCAGCACGGGACGCTGCCGATGCTCGACGGTTTGCAGCGCCGGGCCATCGAGATGCTTTCCAGCAGTCGCACGCGCGAAGCGTTTGATCTGTCGCTGGAAGACGAACACACGCGGCAACGATACGGGCACACGCACTTCGGCAAGAGCTTGTTGACGTGCCGCCGACTCGTCGAATCGGGCGTCCGCTTTGTGCAGTGTCAGGCGGAGTATCGGCTGCGGCCCGAAACCGGTGTCACCAGCAATTGGGACGACCATTCGGTCAACTCACACCTCTTCAACGCCTACCGCGAGAAGCTGCCCTCCTTCGATCAATCGGTCTCGGCGTTGATCGAAGATTTGTCGGCTCGTGGATTGAGCGATCGCGTGCTGTTCGTTTTCTGCGGTGAGTTCGGCCGGACTCCGAAGATCGCGAATCAAGACAAGAGCGGCCGACCGGGCCGCGATCACTGGCCACGCGCCATGAGCGTGTTCCTCTCCGGTGGTGGCTTGAAGATGGGCCAAGTCATCGGCGCAACCAACCGCCGCGGCGAAGAACCGATCGAACGGATCATGGACAGCAACTGCCTGCTCGCCACGATCTACGACCGCTTCGGCATCGACACAGCAACGTCGTATCTCACGAACGCCGGCCGACCGATCCCGATTCTCACGACCGGCCAGCCGATCGCGGAGTTGCGGTGAGTCTTCACAGCACCTCGATGGGATACGTCGTCATCCACAAATCGTCATTAAACCGGCGCGGCAGCAGCATCTCGAATCGTCGAAATGATTCGCTCATAGGTGGCTGGCCCTTCGACGACAAATGAAATCCCTTCCGCCGCAAGATCAGCCAGAGCCGTTTCCGGGACGATCATTTCGCCAGTCACCCAACTCTTGAACGAGTGACGACCGGGCAAATAGCCAAGGGCACGCCGTTTTGATTCAGCATCGGGAAAGTGAATGAGAATCATGATGTGACCTGATTTTGACTTGGCGGCATTGGATAGTCGGCGTCACCGATACCAAGCATTCGTTTCACTTCCGCCAGCGGGATCGTTGGTTCGCGTCGCCGCTCTTCGATCATTTCCCAAAACTTGGGATCGTTGGTGAATTCACTCGAATCGTCATCTGGCTCATCCATGACGGCGCAGAGCATCGCCAACGGCTTCCCGTCGCGCATCACCAGCACATCATCTGATGGCGCATGTTCCAAGAGTTGGTCGATCTGCGTCCGAAATTCGTCAACCGTCAATGTCTTCATAAGATTTCTGCCGAAGTGTGATGCAAGGGCTTTTCTCGTACCGCCCGAACATACACGACTTGTTGTTCGGAATCGACGTCGTAGAACACTCGAAACGTCCCGCAACGGAGTTCCCACAGAGGCGGAGTGAAGTCGAAGTCGGTTTGCGGATTGTCTAAAGGCTTCCGATTTCTGGTCTGTAGCAACGGCTGAAAAGCCAATTGTTGCTCGACCGTCTCGATGATTCGTCGTTGATCGAAGGCTCTGAGAAGCTTGGTCTCGGCAGCAGCCGTGCGCGTGAATTCGATGCCAAACAATGGTTGCATCGTGCGCTACTTTCCCTTGCCTAGGAACAGCTTGATCGAGTCGTAGATCGCGTCGCGGTTGGGGATTTCCGAGAGCACGAGGTTTTCGTGCTTGCCGTTGATTCGCTTCAGTTCGCGGATGTAGTCGCCGCTGCCATAGGGACTCTTCACTTGGCCGTAGCAGTACAAGTTGCAGACCGGCAGCAGGTCGGTCGTCAGCATTTGCAGGCAACTGACGTTGTCCTCGCCCCAGTTGTCGCCGTCGCTGAATTGGAAGATGTAGATGTTCCAATCGTCCGTCGGAAAGTCCCGTTCGATGACTTGCTTGGCGACTGTGTATGCCGAACTAATCCGCGTGCCGCCGCTTTCATGAGTGTGATAGAAGGTATTCTCGTCAACTTCCTTGGCAACAGCGTCGTGAATGATATATCGCACTTGCACGCCGTCGTATTGGCTCTGCAACCAAGTGTCGATCCAAAACGATTCCGTGCGGACGATCTCCTTCTGCTCCTGCGTCATCGAGCCGGACACGTCCATCATGTAGATGATCGCGGCATTGGCCTGCGGGTCGGAAATTGTCTTCCAGCTTCGGTAAAGCTGATCTTCTTTCGTTGGCACGATCTTCGGCTTGGAAAGATCGTAGTCGTTCGAGGCGATGCTGCGCTTGAGTGCCTGCTTGTAGGTCCGTTTGAAATGCCGCAACGACTGTGGGCCGGTTTGCCGAATGCTGCTGTATTTGTCCTTCTGCGTCTTGAGCGAGTCGTGACCCTTCGGCTGAATGTTCGGCAGTTCCAATTCCTGAGCCAGCATCTTGGCCAGCTCTTCGATGGAGACTTCGACATCGCGAGTGTGTCCGCTTCCCGGTTCGCTGCCGGCCTGCCCTTCGCCGTCTCCCTGATCGCCGCCGCTGCCAATCGGCTGTCCGACTTCCCCTTCGCCCTGAGCGACTCCCCCCGACCCCTTCTGCCCGTGGCGGAAGTGCGGGATGTCGATATTCGGCACCGGGATCGTCACCAGCCGCCGCCCCTGCCGCCCGGTCATCTCACCGTGAGTGATATACCGGCGCAGATCTTTGCGGACTCGCCCTTTGACGATCTCTTTGAATCGTTGCACGTCTCGGTCAATGGCTCTTGTCATAGCGTGACTTTCACTGGCTCGTCATTTATTTCGATGTGTCCGGCGCGGCTTGAGCGAAACATTCGGTGACATTCACTGAGAATCCCGGCAACAGGACACTCTCAGCGACTTCACCTTCGCCAAAGACACCGCGCGGGAAGTACTCCGTTCCGTCCAAGCTCAACACGGTAATCGTTCGGTTTTCCGGATCGACAATCCAATACTCCGGGATGCCGGCCGCCGCGTAGTCGAGCGGCTTCTGTCGAGTATCTCGGTCGCGAGCTTCCTCTCCCTCGCTGACAACCTCCATCACCAAGTCAGCTCCGAACGGCGGACGAGAGCGATCGGGATACTGTCGATCCCGCTCATTGCTGAGATACACGAGATCCGGCTCGCGATACTTCGCGTTTTCCGTCTTCACGCGCAAGGGAGCAAAGTACGCCTGCCCCAAGCCGGAAGATTCAGCAAATTGATCCAACCGCCTGAAGAGCCATTTGACCAAATACTGGTGAATGCGATCTGGCATTGGCAGAAACTCCAAAACGCCGTCCGTAAACTCGATCAACTGCCGCGTCTTCAGCGCCAGATAGTCCTCCTCGCTCCAGTCCCCTTGCGCAGGATAGAACCGAGCCATCTCCCAAGTGGGAGTTCCCACACGCGATTTTGTGTCGTAAATGTCCGTGTCGATCATGGCCTCATCCGTCCCTCAATCCCGAAATGAAAATGGAGCTGTCCCCGTGTGCTCCCCTACCCGGTAATCGCCAGTTGGCCAACCAGCGTCTTGCCGGCGGTCGGTGGTGGAAGCGGGCGATTGTCTTGTTGAGCGAGATCCAGCCACTCTTCCACGATTTGGCAAAGCTCGCGATAGACCTCAACCTCATCGTCGCCGTGACAGCAGGGGCCGATGACTCCCGGGCAATGACCTACGAAGCAGTGGTCTTCATCCGACCATTCCACGATTTTCACATAGCGAGAGCTGTCGGTCATGATTGGGATTCCTCAATGGCTTTTTGCACGATGCGTTCTTGGTACGGCTTGGCGTCCGCTCCTTCGTGCCCCGATATCGTCACACGCGCCCCTTTGGGATGTTGGTAATTTCGATGACTTCCTTTGCCGCCGCGATTCGTGAAACCCGCTTGCTCCACGTCTCGCATCAACTCGCGAATCTTCCGCGGCATCATCAGCCTTTCATTTGTTGCAACGCCTCGTCAACAGAGAGGAACTTGCCGGATTGTCTTCTCGCGAGTTCCGCACGAATTTCGGCGTTGCTTTCAATGAGATCACACAGGAAGTCATCGTCCTCAACGCCCGCTTGTCGCGCGGCTTCGTCCACGAGAGCCTTCGTTGTCTCGGCGAGATGGATGGTGTTTGGTGTCATCGCGATGTCTTGGAAATGGACCTGTTCTTAGTTGAACCATTCGAGTTTGTCAGTCTCAGCGACCAAGCGGAGATTCGCGATATGGCGCAGCATCCGGATATCGAATTGTGCGATCGAGGGATTTGTCATCACGACGAATTAGTTTTAGACCAGCGATCTTGAAAAATATGGGGGCTAGAAAAAAAGCGACTATCAGTCCCCCGACCACGATGTCCATGATCAATCCATTCGCCGGGCGATTCACTGCAGGATGCGATGGAAGGTAAAGGACATCCACCAAGTCTCCTTGTTGAAAATCTGCGGAGGCAAGTCCGTGGTATTTCACATTGGCGACTGAAAATTCGTACGACGAATTATCACTGGACCTAGAGGTGCAAACCGCCTGGATAGCGGCATTATCTTTTCTCAATCTCAGCGCGTCGTAGCCATCTGACACTTTGCCAAAACAAAAACATAACAACGATAGAGCTGCTACAGCGAATACGCATTTCATCCCCCAACCTGAGTGTGGGAGGCTTGATGAATCAGTGGTGTCGGTCGAGGTCATTTCAACTCCTTTCAAAAAGGCCGAGAGGCTTAAACATTACTCGCTCTTCGAGTCCCCTCGCGCGAAGATGCTGGCCACGTATTGCAGCACGTCGGTCGCCGATTCTTCGTTGTAGCCGAAGTTGCGGATGAGGCGGCTTTTGACGATGTCGATCTTTTCTTGAGTGTCCTTGTCGATGACGTTCGACACGAGGCTCGTCAGTTTGATCGTGTCTTTCTGGTCCTCGAAGAGCTTCATCTCCAGTGCCTTTTGCAGGCGTTCGTTGGTCTTGTAGTCGAACTTCTTGCCGTCGAGAGCCAAGGCTCCGATGTAGTTCATGATCTCGCGGCGGAAGTCGTCTTTGCGAGTTTCCGGGATGTCGATTCGCTCTTCGATCGAGCGCATCAGGCGTTCGTCTGGCTGCTCCTCTTCGCCGGTGAATT
>JBJXEX010000401.1:0-5758 GCA_046156195.1 Planctomycetaceae bacterium
AAAAGATGTGTGGAACAACGAGGCCGATGGCCTGGGCTGACATAGGAATGCCACGTTGTGGCGGAGGACGCTCCCTTCCCACGCTGACGAATGGCAACATCAAGAACGGACCACACCCGACCCCGCATGCACTGTTACGAGACGCGCTCAATGGAACCGCGATGCGTGGCAAGCAACTTGGCCAACGACGAGCCACCCGCGTACCTGCCACCGTGTGTTTCAACCCTCCGTCGCGGAGATGTGTGGAGACGACGACACACATCCCTTGGGCGGCCGAGGGTGTGGCGATGGTTCAAGCGTCGCTCCGCGACCAAGGACAAGAACGAACAGGCTCCTGAGAGGTCGGATGAGCGATGGAAGAAGTAGTATTGGGCAGCAGAGGCCGTTACGCTCAGACATGATGTTTGGTATCGAATGTGGTTTGGCGGCGCGACAAGTACGCTCGACGTCGTCTTGAGGCCGTCGGAGTTCAGAACATGCCCGAAACGTCCGCGAGTCTGTTGATCCAGCTGCGAGATCCGGCTGAGACTCAGGCGTGGAATCGATTCGCCGAATTGTATCTCCCGCTGATTCTCTGCTGGGCGCGGAGAGTCACGAGGCAGGAAGCCGATGCGACGGACTTGGTTCAAGAGGTCTTTGTGATGCTCGTTCACAAGCTTCCGGAATTCGAGTACGACGAGACCAAGGGATTCCGTCAGTGGCTGCGCACGGTCACGATCAACAAATGGCGGGAGCTCGGGCGAAAGCGGGCCTGGTTGACGAACCAAGACGAACTGCCAGAAAAGGAGGCGCGGCTCGACGACGAGTTTTGGGAGGTCGAGCACCGGCAGATCATGGTGCGGCGATTCCTGGATGCGGTTCGCGGAGACTTTCAGTCTGAGACTTGGCAGGCGTGTTGGGCGTGCGTCGTGGATGGTCGCACCGCCATCGACGTCGGGCAGGAGTTGAACCTCACACCCGGAGCGGTACGCGCCGCGAAATTTCGAGTGCTGGCACGACTGCGGACCGAATTCGCCGGGATGTTGGATTGAGCGACGTGCTGTTGTCGCCGAAGACGCGAAACGCGCGTGTTTTCACGTAACACTCCGTTCGCCGCGCGCATATTGAACTCGGCAGGCTTCTCCATCCGGCATTCCGACGAGGAGGTTCCATGAACGCGATTGTGAATTGTCCCAAGTCCGACACTCTGCGCCGTGCCATTGAGCAAGGAGGGACGCAGGAGGAAATCGACGAGCTGGCCGCTCATCTGGAACACTGTGAAACCTGCGGCGAGACCCTGGAGATATTCCTCGCCAACGATCCCACTGTGTCAGTCTTACGCCAGTCTCCGTCCCTGGAGATGCCGCAGGAACCGGCGGTTCGCGAACTTCTGGATCGCGTGCGAAAGCTCCGTGCTGCCGTTGGGGGAGAGACACTTCTGTCGCCGATCGACGGAGAAACTCGAATCGGCGAAGCCGCGGCCCCGCTGGAGAAGACCACACTGGATCTGAAGTTCCTTGGCCCGCCGGAACAGTCGGATGAATTGGGACGATTGGGGAGCTATCGCATTCTCAAACAATTGGGAGTCGGTGGAATGGGGATCGTCTTTCTCGCAGAAGACACAGCGTTGCAGCGCAAGGTGGCGATCAAGACCATGCTGCCGGCGCTGGCGGTCAACCCAGAAACCAAAGAGCGATTCCTGCGCGAGGCACGGGCCGCCGCCAAGGTTGAACATGAGCATGTCATCGCCATTCATCAAGTGGGCGAAGATCGCGGAGTTCCGTTCCTGGCCATGCCGCTGCTGCGCGGCGAACCGCTCAGCGAACGATTGCAAAAGGCCGAGCGGCTACCGATCGCTGACGTCACGCGCATCGCGGCGGAGATCGCCGAGGGTCTGGCGGCCGCTCACGCGCAAGACCTGATCCATCGCGACATCAAGCCGGCGAATATCTGGCTGGAGGGAGAGCGGGCGAAGGTCAAATTGCTCGACTTCGGACTGGCTCGCACTCAAGACGGCAGCCCTCAGTTGACGCAGTCGGGCGCGATCCTCGGAACTCCGGCGTTCATGGCACCGGAACAGGCGAGCGGAATGCCGCTCGATGGTCGTGCCGACCTCTTCAGTCTGGGAGCTGTCTTGTACCTGATGCTCACCGGACAGCGGCCGTTTCAAGGGGCGAACACGATGGCCGTGCTGTCGGCGCTGGCTCTGCACAACCCGCCCGCTCCGCGCACAATTCGTGCTGAGATCCCGCAGGCTCTCAGCGATCTGACGATGCAACTTCTGAGTAAGAATCCCCAGGGGCGTCCGGCGTCCGCTCGTGAAGTCGCGCAGTTGTTGCAGTCGGTGGAGGGTGGCCGAACTCGTGAGAGTTCGGACCGAAGTCTCACAACTTCGGCTACGAAAGTTGTTGATGCGCCAACACTCACCGCGCCTCGGAAGCATGCTGTATCGAAGACGAACATCGCCATTGCCGCAGCATTCCTGGCGAGCCTCCTCGTAGCGTTGGCGGTGACCGTGATTCGGTTGCAAACGGCAACCGGCGAATTGGTCCTCGAATCGCACGATGAGAAAATCGAAGTGACGATCAAGCAGCCCGGCAAGGATCCGATTGTCGAGATCCTCGACACGAACAATCAGAAGAAGTTGGAGCTCAAAGCCGTCAACGGCGAGATCGAGGCTCGTGAACTTCCCGATGGCCTGCGGTTCAAGACCCAGCACTTTGAATTGCAACGCGGAGAGAAGAAGGTCTTCACCGCCGAGATGCTGCTGGCCAAACCGGCTGCCCGCGATCCCGCTCCGCAACCTCCTCAGCCTGCCGTCGCGGCGGCCGCTCCACCGGTCTACGTGGAGACTCCGGAGTTCGCCGCGTGGAAGACGGAAGTGGCCGCCCTCCCGGCTGAAGAGCAGATCGCCGCTGTCAGTAAGAAACTGAAAGAGCTCAACGAAGGATTCGATGGGAAGATGACGGGATGTGATGGGTCTCCGATGCCGAAGATCGAAGACGGGGGTGTGACCGAGTTGATGTTCCTTGCTGATAAGATCACCAATATTTCTCCAGTTCGGGCGCTGGCGAAACTTCGCGTTTTGGAGTGTCGTGGCCAGAGTTTTGGAACTGGACGACTTGCTGATTTGAATCCTCTACAAGGAATGCGCTTACAAGTACTGAGGGCCAATGGGACTCAGGTGCGTGACCTGACCCCGCTGCAGGGGCTGCCGCTCACGGGACTCGATGTGAGCATTACGCCAGTCTCCGATTTGACGCCGTTAAAGGGGGTGCCGCTGACATTTCTTTTGTGTGGGCGTACGAAGGTCTCTGACCTGTCTCCCTTAGCGGGAATGCCGCTGGAATATCTCGATTGCCACGAATGCCCGATCAAAGATTTTTCACCATTGCAGACGACTCAATTGCAGAAGTTAAGCTTCGGGACATCCAAGCCAGAGGGACAAGCTGCCGCATTGGAGACCCTTCGTTCGGTCAAGACGTTGGAGGTCTTTATTCGCGATGGCGGGGGCTATGCTTATGACACGCCTGCTGACGTGGTCTTCGCGGAGATTCCCGGCCAGATCGAATTGGAACGGGTCATCAAACAACTCCGGGAACTGAATCCGGGTTATGACGGCAATTGTCGCGTTCCTCGGTTTGAACGTGAACAGGTCACCGGGCTCCGCATCGATTCGAACGATGTCACGAATCTGAGCCCGTTGCGCGAACTCAAGGGGCTCCGGAAACTTGATTTGTATGGAGTACCTTCGCCAGCGGGTTGGCCCAAGCTTTCCGATATCAGCCAACTGCAAGGGCTTCCGCTCACATCTCTCATCCTCGGCCACCAGCCCATTGAGGATATCACTCCCTTGAAAGGGATGCCGCTCGTGAGTTTGAACCTGGGTGCGACGAAGGTCAAAGACCTGTCACCGCTGAAAGGGATGTCGCTGACGTTTCTGCATGTCCAAGGCTCGCCAGTCCTCGATTTGGGACCGTTGGCGGACATGCCGCTCCAGCATCTCGCGTTCACCTTCCGTCCCGACATCAAGACGGAAGTACTCCCCTCCCTCAAATCGCTCGAAATGATCAACAACAAACCCGCCAAGGCGTTCTTCGAGGATCTGCCGGTGGAGTTGGAAGCTTACCAGGCCGTCCAGCAACTCCGGGAACTCAACCGGGTGGACCCCCGCAACCCCGTCGACATCAAAGTCGAGAAGACCAAAATCGAACTCCTGGTACTTGGGGTGGTTGCCCCGGCAGACATCGAACCCCTGAGGCCACTCAAAACTCTGACGGTCTTCAGGTGCCCCAACTCTCCCATGACCGATCTCAAGCCGCTGGCGGGGAAGCCACTGAAGGTTCTCGAAATTCCCGGTTGCCGAGCGTCCGACTTGTCGCCGCTCAAAGGAATGCCGCTGACCAAATTGGACATCGGCGACGCTCCGGTCACCAATCTGTCACCGCTGGCGGAACTCCCGTTGATCCAACTGGACTTCAAGGGAATCAATCCGGAGCGAGATGGCGAAGTGCTGCGTTCGATCAAGACTCTGCAGCGCATCAACGGTCGCCCCGTGGCGGATTTCTGGAAGGATGCTGACAAGCAAAAGCAGCAGTAGCCGCCGTGACGACATCGCTGACGGCAACGATTGTCAGCGGCGGATCATGATGAAGCTCCCGAAGATCGTAGCTCTGCATCGCCTTAGCCAAGCCAAGTTGTGTGGCCAAACGACAGACGCAGTTGGTCGAGTTCGTCGGCCAGTCGGCGGTCATGTACACGCAGGGCCTTGAGCACTTGCCAGACTGGCTCGAAGGCCGATTGCAAGAGGACGTGGTCGGCGTCTTCGGACTCGTCGATGAAGACCGGAATCACGATGGTGCCGAGCTGCTTGCCGGCGGCTTTGCGGATCACTCGGCCGACCGCCTGGATGATGTCCACCATCGACCGCTTGGGGTCCATGAACGCCACGCCGTCGATGGTGGACATCGACCCCTTCGCCCAGGCAGGCGCAGTTGATGTGGATGGCGACTTGATCGATGCGAGGCCACGTTGTTTGGGTTGAAAGCACGGGATAGACTTTTTGTCGGAGGGCCTGAAGGTTTTGTCAGACCATTCGAACTTCGCCCCTCACGTCAGCTCACAGGCCAAGGAGTGATTCGATGACGCCCGATCAAATTGAAAACGAAGTGATTCAGCTCATTCACGTTCAGCCGTTCGTCCCGTTTCAGGTGGAATTCGCGGACGGAAACCACCTCGACGTTCCGCACCCCCGGCTCGCGATCAACGGCGGTGGAGCCGTATTTCTCGCGCCCGATGGAGCACTGGTGGATTTTGAGTTCAAGTCGGTGAGAGCGATTCGGCTGTTGACTGCTCAGGTGGTGTCATGACGCAAACTTTGTTCATATTCCGCGAACCGGATGGCCGTCATGTCTTTTTCGCCGCAGCCGGGGTCACAC
Source organism: Planctomycetaceae bacterium (assembly GCA_046156195.1). Taxonomy (GTDB): domain Bacteria; phylum Planctomycetota; class Planctomycetia; order Planctomycetales; family Planctomycetaceae; genus SXKJ01. The sequence continues at coordinate 5,418 of JBJXEX010000401.1, forward strand.
GGCTGCTTGATCCACCCGCCACGAGTGCGAATTGACTGTCCCAACCGTTCGGATTGAATGTCGGCCCCACTCGAAGTCGCCACCGAATCTCGTCCCCTCGGCATCACGGCGAATCTTCGCTTCGATGTGCTCGAAGGTGCCTGCGACCTCAGCAGAATCGAAGTTATTCATGTCCGTTCGCGATTCTCGGAGATGATCAGTTTGCTCTTCGTTCGTAGCTGTCTAATGTATGCGCACGAGTTAGCGGGCTGAAGGAGATTCAGCGGCGTTTGATTGGTGATGGGGCGTGGCGAGCGGAGAAGTTTTCCGGGATGCGCTGGTGAGAGGGAGCGGTGAGAAGG
>JBJXEX010000402.1:0-2906 GCA_046156195.1 Planctomycetaceae bacterium
CCTTCTCACCGCTCCCTCTCACCAGCGCATCCCGGAAAACTTCTCCGCTCGCCACGCCCCATCACCAATCAAACGCCGCTGAATCTCCTTCAGCCCGCTAACTCGTGCGCATACATTAGACAGCTACAGCGATAGCCCTAAACGCGGCCGACTTTCGTTTGGCGTTTGGGATTACACACGCAAATGGCAGGGCTACAAAGAAATCGACCTGAAAACGAACAAGGTTCGGAAGGTGCCGCTCGCTGACGTTGCGAAACGATTTAGCGATGCGATGAAACGTGACGAACAATTCCCGTTTCTTCACAACTTGTCATATCGCACCCAAGGTTGGCAGTGGGATTTCGGCTCAGTAACGGTCCAGACCCTCGACACAGTATCACAACGCTCGCTTGGCAACTTGGTGGGCAGCATCCTCGAACATTTTCTTGCTGAGGCAGTCGAATCACGAATCAGTGACTTCGGAGTTAAACTTGATCTCGTGCGACACGAACTGCAAGTTCTGGACGCGACACCTGGAGGGAACGGGCTGTCCGAGACGTTGTTGACCGATAGTCGCATCCCAGCGGCATTTCAGAATTGCCTTCGCACCCTGTCGAAATTTGAGGGGAAGGGAGGCGGGAAGAAATTTGAGAAATACGTCGTGACGCTTTGTCGCGAGAAGCCGGAACATTCGCTTGAGGAGGTTGCCGATGTCTTTAGAGAGCTTTGCAAGCGTTGGCCCGGGTAAAATTCTTGCTCGTCTTCGCAACGATTTACGCACGGCGACCAAGTCGGTGTTTCTCATCGGTCCCTGGATCGACGACTACGTTGCCGAGCAAATTGTACTCGTTGCGAATCGCGACTTGGCCGTCCGAGTTCTCGTCCGATCAAAGCAGCAAGTTGAGGGCGAAGTCTGGCAGCGGATCGCTAACGCGCTATCGACATTCTCGGCCCATTGGCCAAGTTTTGAAGCACGGACGCTTGATCGGTTGCACGCGAGATGCCTGTTGATCGACGACCGGATTGCTTACGTCGGTAGCGCCAATTGGTATCGCTATAGCCTGGAGCAAAGCCTTGAGATTGTCGTCCGCGGTCCCGTGGCGGCCGTGCCTGGACTGCAAGATGACTGTCAATTGCTTTGGGACGATGCGATTCCTTTGGCGAACACCACGGGCCGTCGAACGGCAACTGACGGGCCGGCAGTCGGCATTACACACGAGATATTGGACCCACTCGCTGCGCAAGTGTTGAAGGACAACCCAAAGGCGTTTGTCATGGGCAAGAAGAATCGACGCCAAGCATAAAACTTGTTAGTGAATTCTCGGCTTGAGACATCAGCCAACGTACATCTCTCGGCGGTCACTGAGGGCGCGGGTACGCGAATATCAGCCGAGTCGGGCAGGCTCCTGCCTGCCGAGTTTGTGTTGGGAAGGCTCGATGTCTGGAGCATCAGGAAACTTGACAACGAAGACCATTAAAGCGGGGCCACACTCATGAAAAAGCAGCGACGGCGGTTCTGGAGAATTTCGCTGTATAAGCATGGCAATGACGAGGTAGTCGCCGAGATTCCGACAACCCACATTACTGAGCGGCGAGTCATCGCGTTGCTCAAGATGCTTTATGCAAAGCATTGGCTGACTAATGAGGAGATTGTTGTGTCGCACCTGCGCGGCAACGTGAAACGCCACCGAAGCATGATGTCGGTTGATGAATTTCGATCACAAGACCCCATATCGTTTTGGATTCATAACGGTTCAGGCTCGGTCCATGCCATCGTGGTTCGTCCAGAGGATCAAGAGGCGTCACAGACATCTGAATAACGGGAGCGCGGGGTCAAGAGGCACTTTGGTTCTTGTCCTTGTTCGCAGAGCGACCGCCGAAGGTCGCCGTGGGTTTCCACCCATCCGCCGCGGCGGAGCCATCACGCCAAACCATCTCGTCGCGGAGCGACGATGGAACCATCGCCACAACATCGGCCGCCAAAGAGATGCGTGTCGTCGTCTCCACACATTCCACCACCACCCACCCCGACGGCCGCACCTGGGCTGGAGCCATTTCCAACTATCTGGCGTTGATCCACCTCGAAGGCGCAGATCACTCATAGTTCACGGCAGCCCAATCCGGTCTGGAAGCACGCCCTGACATAGGTGTGGAGTCATGCGGTTCGAGGGCACACCCTTCGATGACTTAAAATATGACGCCTGCCGGCTTGCCTTATCCGAAATGAACTCTCAAGTTCTCGCAGAACTCCTCATCGTCAGTGATTTCCCAAAACGAGGCATTCGGTGGTTGGTATGGATACGGAAATGCGTTGGAATCATTCACCCATCGTTGCCAATCCTCGATCTTAATTCGCCACTCACGTTTGTCCTGATTTCTGTCCGTCACGAGCACTCGGTCGGGTCTATCGTGCTCAAGAATCTCACAGCCACCGCTTGCACAACCGACGCCGACAATCCCCACCTTTTTTGCGAACATGAAAATGACGTCGCCGCGTTTCACCTTCTTCATGTGCGTTGGATATTTGAAAGTTTCCCAGACGGCTGCATAGCGGCTCGTTTTCATCGTGTGTTCGTACAAGTAGTGGCGACCGTCCGGTGTCCAATAATTATTTCTGCGGTTCGTGTTGCAGACGAAGAATTGCAAGCGAGTCGCTTCTCTGGAGTTTTTGTTCGTCAACCAATCACGCAGCCCAATCATTGCGTCTGAGGGTGTCCCGCTCGACGAAGGCTCGTGCCCCGTGCTCGCCGTCGTCTGTGTCTTGTCGAATTTCGGGCATTGAGCGCGAATGTCCGAAAATGATTTGGGTGTAACCGGCCTTCCGGTGGCTGAGGCCGAGGGAAACTTGTAGTGACAAAGAGGTGCCTCCTTGGGGAAGACACGAGTTGTGAAAACGGTTCGTGTGATTCCTGGCAAGGAGGCTTGGA
>JBJXEX010000130.1:0-3328 GCA_046156195.1 Planctomycetaceae bacterium
ATGATCTTCGCAAACTGCCTGATCACCCGCCTGACACGCCAAACACCCACATTCGTGAACCGCAAATTCCGTGGCCATCGTCCGCCCCCTTCCTTGGAGTCGCCGGAAGCCTACCTCAATTGCTCTAATTCACGAAATAGTTCTTGGACGGGTTCTTAGGCCTCTCAAAAGTTTTCAAAGCGTTCCTGCCGAGAAAGCTGATCTGGGGCCGGCGCTTAGACACACCGCTGGCCGGGATATCGCTTGTGGAGTTGCTCGTCAGCAGGACTCGACTCGGTTTCTCCCGGCGCGGATCAGAATATGACGAATATGACTTGGAGGGCAGCCGCGTGTTGTCTGTGTTGGTATGGCCTTGGCGACCAACATGATTTCGGTGGTCTCGATATCACACGACTGGGGCTGATGGTCGTCTTCTCTCAGCCAAAGACGAGCACCGAATTCATTCAGACGACGAGCCACGTCAGCCGTGATCTCGCGAACCCGGGATTGGTGGTGACACTGCTCAACGTGCATCGCGCCCGAGACACTTATCACCACCCTTTGTTTCGCATCCCTTGTGTCCGCCGATGTGTTTCGCCATGATCGGGTCACTTCGTCGCAATGCCGAAAGGTGCCAGATTTAGTGCCCACAAAGTACTAGGCACCGCTGGAACGTAATCTTACCGGCGAAGACAGCGGAAGTAATCCGCAATGCACCCCTAGCTCAATTGGATAGAGCATCGGTCTACGGAACCGAAGGTTGCTGGTTCGAGCCCAGCGGGGTGTACTCTCTAACTTCCGCCGAACGCATCGCTTGCGTACCTGTCCGCGTTGGACAGTGCGGCACCGAGAGCTGCTGAAGTCCGGTAAACTACCGGATTTCTCAGCCCACAAGGTGACTGCACATGTCCGATCGACTTCCGTCCTATCGCCACCACAAGCCCTCCGGCCAAGCTGTCGTCACTCTCAACTGTCGTGACTTTTACCTTGGTGAGTTCGACTCGCCAAGCAGCCGTGATGCCTACGATCGTTTGATCTGTGAGTGGCTTTCTCACGGTCGCCAACTCCCAAACGTCGTCGCGTGTGGCAACCTCACGATTGCCGAATTGATGGCGGCCTATCTCCGCTTTGCCGAGGGCTACTACTCCCGCGACGGCCAGACTACCAGCGAGTACACGTGCATGAAAGATGCGCTCCGCCCCGTGCGGGAACTCTATTCGCGCACGTTCATCCGGGAGTTTGGGCCAATCGCCTTAAAAGCTGTCCGGCAGCGCATGGTGGATCAGGGGCTCTGTCGCCGCTTGATCAACCATCGTGTGAATCGCATCCGCCGTATGTTCAAATGGGGCGTCGAAAATGAATTGGTCCCCCCTGATGTTCTTCACAGTTTGCAAGCTGTTGCGCCGCTGAAGAAAGGACGCACCGCGGCTCGTGAATCGGAGCCAGTTCGTCCAGTTCCACTTGAACACGTCGAGGCCGTCTTGCCTCTCGTCGCACGTCAAGTTGCTGCCATGATTCAGTTGCAGTTACTCTCGGCGATGAGGCCAGGCGAGGTCGTACTGATGCGGCCGGCTGACATTGAGCAGTCAAGCGACATTTGGATTTACCGCCCCCAGCGTCACAAGACCGATTACCGTGACCTCGCCCGCGAAGTTCTTTTGGGACCGAAGGCTCAAGAGATTTTGCGTCCCTGGTTGCAACGCGATCACGATGCCTACTGCTTCAGTCCAGCGGAAGCTGAGTGCGAACGGAACGAACGGCGTCGTCAAAGCCGAAAAACACCCATGACTCCCAGCCAGGCAGAGCGTCGCCTTGAATCTTCGCCGAAACGCCCCTCACGTCAGCGCTATGATCGAGACAGCTATCGCCGTGCGATCGAATACGGCATCAAAAAGGTCGGGGTGCCGCACTGGCATCCCCATCAACTTCGACACACCTGCGCAACTCAGGTGCGTTCTCAATGCGGCCTGGATGTCGCCCAAGTTGTGTTGGGCCACCAATCGGTCGACGTCACTCAAGTCTATGCACAAGCCAACCGTGCAAAGGCCACACAAGCAATGTCACAACTCGGATAGGACTGGAATAGTCGATGCCCAAAAAAACTCTTCAACGTGCTACCGATCCAGTTCGCGCCAAGGCTGCATTCGAGCTTGGAGTCTATTCGCAGTCGATCGACACACCCGCGTTGTCAAAGTCGCTACTACGTCCTCGACGTGACATACCCATGACGCTGCTTGAGTTGTTGCTTGGCCTGTTGCGACACGTCGATCATCTCTGTTCTGAAATCGAACGTCGTCGTCCCGAGCCGCTTTCTTTCGTCGAAAAAGTGGAGATGGATTGCCGATTTGCTGAAGTGCGCGAACTTGCTGAGTCCGCACTACCACAATTCTGCGAGTTGCGACCGCTCTTCGATCTCGGACGCGCACTCGGTGCGTTACGTCGGGTCGTCGAAGACCTGAATCGTGAAAAAGGGAATGGACCAGTCACGGCAAAGGAAATCAGGCTTGCGCTAGCTCTCGAACAGTCCAACGCCGAATCGTGCGAAGCGTTGGCACACTTTCCGGAGATAGAAGCGATCTGGGATCGGGTGCGAACGCAGCTTCCTCGGCCCGATGAAATTCAGCGGCTGGTCGAAGACGCCTGCACGAAGTTGGAAGAGTTCTCGGTGGTGAAGGCGAGCGACTTTCTCGATGCACTTATCGGACAATTGCGAGACAGTGTGTGCGGTGTCGCATTTGACACGATCGCTCAGGATCAATTGAGGCATGCACGGAACAGTTGGCTCTTCGATCTGGCAAAGAAGTGCCCGAATAGCGTGGAGTTGGCGAAAGCTCTTGAAGACAAAAGAGACGAGCAACCCGTCGGCGCAAAATGGGATCCCTGCGATGCTGATGGTATCCGCGATGCGTTAAACGCATTTGCTTTGCGTGAGGGTGTCCCACCAATCGACTTTCCGATTGGTCGCCCAAGAGGAAAGGCACCTCCGAAAAGCCGATCTAAGGCGGAAAATCACGCACAACTCACCGATAGAAATCGTAAATCGCGATGAAACCTGCAATCCTCGCAAGCGACTTCAGTTCCCGTAGCGAGGACTAATACATGGCGATTCTTGACGAATCTTTTGACGACGTCGTTCCCCTCACCGAAGCAGCTCAAGAGCTTCCAGGACGACCGCATCCCAGCACATTGCTTCGATGGGCGAAGGGCATTCGCGGAGTGAAACTTCCTGACTCTAACGGAATCTAGGTAGCGGTGTGAAAGCCGCGCATTGAGGCGGACAAGTAGAGATTGTGAAGCCAATGTTGATGAAACAGTTTCTTGTTAATTCGATGAGCCGGGCTGACAAAGT
>JBJXEX010000131.1:0-2593 GCA_046156195.1 Planctomycetaceae bacterium
ACCGGGTTCGTGGTTGAGCATCCATTCTCAAAACCTCCTCCTTGGTAAGAAGAAGTCTGAGAATCGAACCGCAAATCACCAACCCGGCTTTCCGTCACTCACCCCTGCAATCCGATAGGGTCAGGAACCTCAAAACCTTTTCGGATAGCCTCTGAGTGCTGTCTCGCCCCGATCTGCGGGGCACCCGCGTTCTGACGAACGCGGCGACTCTTGTCCCTGGCTCAGTTACCATGAGCCGCCAAAGAGTACAGGTCAGACATTCGCAAGGAGCAAAACCATGCAAACAATCGAAGTGATTTCCGATGGGGAATCTCAAGTTGTCAGGTTGCCGAGAGAGTTTCAATTTGACGGCGACAAAGTTTCGATTCGGCGCGAAGGCTTCGGAGTGATCCTCGAACCGCTGCGCTCCAAAGAGTGGCCTCAAGGTTTCTTTGAAGCGATCCATATCGACGACCCAACATTCGTTAGACCCGACCAAGGGGTCTTGTTGACGAGTTCGCTCGTGTTCCGGGGCTGAGCATCGAGAACTGGCGACGCTGAGCCGATCCCGCAAGGAATCGAACAACTATGACTATTCACACACCATCTGCAAGTTTGTTTGAAACGCTGTCGCGTCGCGATCTCTTCACCCGCGGTGCGGCTGGCTTCGCGGGGATCGCGCTGGGCGGGATGCTCTGTGAAGAAGCTGCGCGGGCGGAAGGTTCCAACAGCGTCAGCGGCGGCTTTCACTTCCCGCCGCGTGCCAAGGCCGTGATTCAGCTTTTTCAACATGGTGGTCCGAGCCAAATGGACCTGCTGGATCCAAAACCAGAACTCAACCGGCAAGACGGCAAGCCGATGCCGAAATACTTCACTGATCTGGTGAAAATTTCAGCACACGGCAATCTGCTTGGCTCGCCGTTCAAGTTTCGGCCGCACGGCGAATGCGGTGTCGAGTACAGCGAACTCTTGCCGCACACCGCGACGTGCGCCGACGACATCGCCGTCATCCGCTCGATGCACACCGAACACAACAACCACGAGCAAGCTCTGTGGCACATCCACACCGGCCGCATCGTCACCGGCCGGCCGACGATCGGAGCGTGGGTCAGCTACGCGCTCGGCAGTGAGAACCAGAACCTGCCGGCGTACGTCGTGCTGCGAACCGACAACGGCTTGCCGACCGACGGGACTCGTAATTGGTCGAGCGGCTTTCTGCCTCCGCGTTATCAGGGAGTTCATTTCCGTCACACGGGGACTCCGATCCTGTACCTGCAACCGCCGAGTCCCGTCTCCGACAACACGCAGCGTTTACGGCGCGAGCTGCTCTCGAAACTCAACGATGAGCATCTGACGAATCACCCGCGCATCGCGCCCGACTTGGAGGCTCGCATCGCCAGCTACGAGCTGGCGGCGCGAATGCAGCTTCACGCGGGCGAGGCGCTCGATCTCACTCAGGAGACCGCTGACACTCAAGCCGCTTACGGCATCGGCAAGCAACCGACCGACAGCTATGGCCGCCGCTGCTTAATCGCTCGGCGTCTGGTCGAGCGGGGCGTGCGATACATCCAGATTTTCATCGAAGGTCAAATCTGGGACACGCACGCCAAGAACGCCGAGTCCACAAGAAACTGCTGCGACCGCACCGATCAACCGACTGCCGCGTTGCTCAAAGATCTGAAACAGCGCGGATTGCTCGACAGTACGCTGCTCGTCTGGGGCGGCGAGTTCGGCCGCACTCCCGTCAGCCAATCGGGCGACGGGCGCGATCATCACAAGCAAGGCTTTTCAATGTGGCTCGCCGGCGGCGGCATTCGTGGAGGCCAGGCTTACGGAGCGACCGACGAACTCGGCTATCACGCCGTCGAGAACCGCACGATGGTCGCCGACCTGCACGCCACGATCCTGCATCAACTCGGACTCGATCACAAACGGGTCCACTTCAACGTCCACGGCCGCGATGAACGCCTGACCGACGTCTACGACGCGAAAGTGCTGACGCCGCTGTTGTCCTAAGGCTGAGGTCTAAGGCACCGAACTTGTGCCACCACTGAGCCACCATCCCAGCCACACCGCGAGCAGGCTGAGGATCACGTTCCCCCCGATGTTGAGCAGTCCCAGCCGAACCGAATCTTCGCGAGCGAGCATCAGCGTCTCGAAGCTGAAGGCGGAGAACGTCGTCAGCCCACCCAGTCCGCCCGTCACCAGCAGCAATCGCCACTCGTCGCTGAGTTGCTCGCGCCGGTGCAACGCCATCAGAAAACCAATGGCGAAGCACCCGACCGCATTGACCAGCAGAGTGCTCAGCGGCCAGAAGCGGCCAAGCGTGTTTTCCAGCCACCGGCGGCAGAGTTCATTCGAGGCATGTCGCGCAACGGCACCGATCGCGCCGCCGATCGCGACCAACAACACTCCCAGCCACGGACGCATGATTCCCCCACCGTCGTGCCACATTTCGGCTGCGCCGCCCTATTTCGTCTCCGCGATCTTCCTGACTCTAACGGAATCTAGGTAGCGGTGTGAAAGCCGCGCATTGAGGCGGACAAGTAGAGATTGTGAAGCCAATGTTGATGAAACAGTTTCTTGTTAATTCGATGAGCCGGGCTGACAAAGT
>JBJXEX010000132.1:0-9418 GCA_046156195.1 Planctomycetaceae bacterium
GACTTTGTCAGCCCGGCTCATCGAATTAACAAGAAACTGTTTCATCAACATTGGCTTCACAATCTCTACTTGTCCGCCTCAATGCGCGGCTTTCACACCGCTACCTAGATTCCGTTAGAGTCAGAGAAAACGAACAGGCGAGCCGCCTGTTCTACGATTTCTTCACAGCCTCTCCGCGACAGGATTCATGATGGGCTTCTTCCGTTTTGAAGAGTTATCAGCCACCTCCGGTTCAATCGGTCTGCTGACGTTCGATGTGCCGGATAAGAAGGTCAACACGCTTTCGACGGCCGTACTGACGGAACTCTCCGAGCACGTCGAGCAGTTGGAAAAACGAACCGGTCTCAATGGTCTGCTGTTTCGCAGCGGTAAGCCGGGGCAGTTCATCGCCGGGGCGGATTTGAATGAACTCGCCGCGCTGATCGACGCCAGCCGTGAGCAATGTCAGCAGGCGATTGTCAGTGGGCACGCGCTGTTTAGCCGTGTCAGCCAGTTGCCGTTTCCGGTCGTCGCGCTGGTCGATGGCAACTCGATGGGGGGCGGGACCGAGTTGATCTTGTCGATGGACTATCGCATCGCCTCGACGAACCCGGCGACGAAGATCGCTCTGCCGGAAACGAAGATCGGGCTGATCCCCGGATGGGGCGGGACGCAGCGGATGACTCGGCTGGTCGGCGTGCAGCACGCGATTGAAATCATCTGCGGCGGTGAGGCGGTCCCGGCGACGAAAGCCGTGCAGATTGGACTCTGCTTCGATGCGGTCCCGGCGGACAAGCTGATTGAAGTCGGCACGTCGTTGATCGAGCGGGTGCAATCAACCGGTGAGTGGAAGTCGGATCGGCAACGACGCTCGCAACCGCTGGGACTCAGCGAGACCGAGTTGATGTTCGCCTTCGCTTGTGCCGAGGGAGCGATCAAAGGGAAGACGAAGGGGCAGTATCCGGCACCGCTCGCGGCACTCAAGGCGATCAAGCTGGGGATCAACCGGCCGCTCGACGAGGGTTTGAAGATCGAACAAGAGGTCGCACTGGAAGTGACCGGCACGCCGATCTCATCGAATCTGATTTCGGTGTTCTTCATGAACAACGCCCTCGGCCGCGATCCCGGTTTTCTGCCAGCGAGCGCGAAGCCGCGCGAGGTGAAACAAATCGGAGTGCTCGGCAGCGGCTTGATGGGAGCCGGGATCGCGACGGCTCACGCACGGCGCGGCGTGCCGGCGGTGATGGTTGATGTCTCTCAAAATCAACTGGCCGATGGATTGAAGCGCGCCTGCCAAGTGATCGAAGGCCGCATCAAGATCGGTCGCGCGACGCCGCAAGACATGCAGGAGATGCTCACACGCTTGAGCACCTCGACATCGCGAGCGGTCTTCTCCGATGCCGATGTCGTGGTCGAGGCGATCACCGAAAACGAGGCTCTCAAGAAGCAGGCTTACGGCGAGCTGCAGTCGCTGCTCCGCGACGACGCGATCCTGTGCAGCAACACCTCAACGATCTCGATCACCCGCATGGCCGAGGCCGCACCGCATCCCGAACGGTTCGTGGGGATGCACTTCTTTTATCCGGTCGATCGCATGGAGTTGGTCGAAGTCATTCGCGGCGCGAAGACCGACGACGAGACGGTCGCGACGATCGTGGCCCTCGCCAAGCGGATCGGCAAGACGCCGATCGTGATGCAGGATTGCCCCGGCTTTCTCGTCAACCGCGTGCTGCTGCCGTACATGAATGAAGCGGTCCTCCTTCTGCAAGAAGGGGCCTCGATGGATGACATCGACAAGGCCGCGACGAAGTTCGGCATGCCGATGGGACCGATCACGCTCAGCGATCTCGTCGGCCTGGACACCGCGTACTACGCCGGCCAAGTCGTCTCGACCGCTTATGCCGATCGCGCGAAACCGACACCGATCCTCGGCGAACTCGTCAAAGCGGGCCGCTTGGGAAACAAGAGCGGCTCCGGCTTCCGCAAGCTCAACAAGAAGGGCAAACCGGAAACCGATCCCGACTTCGCGCCGTTCCTCGAACAGCATCGCACCGACAACCGCCAGTTTACGCTCGATGAACTCACTGACCGCCTCTTCCTGCCGATGTTGTTGGAAGCCACGCGAGTCCTCGAAGAGGGGATCGTCGCCGAGCCACATCATGTGGACATGGGGCTGATCCTGGGCATCGGCTTCCCACCGTTCCGCGGGGGCATCCTGCACTGGTGCGACACCGAGGGAGCGTCGGCGATTGCGGATCGTCTGGGCAAATACGCTTCGCTCGGTAAGCGGTTTGAGCCGACCGAGTCGATCAATTCGCGACGGGTGTTTTTCCCGCGAGCGAAGAACTGACACTGTTTGGATCAACCGTCACGCGACCAAGAATGAGCCAGGCGAGCGGGGCGGCGTCAGCCCAATGGCATTCGCTTTGTGAGCCGATGGCGCTAGCCACGGGCTTCGTTGGGTGACGTCTAACGGCGAATCGCCCGACGCTAGCGCGTTCGGCTCACAAAGCGAGAATCGCCCGACGCTAGCGCGTTCGGCTCACAAAGCGAGTGCCATTGGGCGGCAGCCCCCCGGTCCTGCGACGAATGCACTGGGGGGGCTGAAGCCGCCCCGCTCGCCAGAATGGCTCGTCGGTGCTCTGCTCAACGGTGATCCAAGTCTTGTGAGGCGCTCGCCCTCGCTGACGCTTCGGGTTAGAGTCATGTGATGATCCAAGACAATCGTCAACTCCAGCAAAGCATCGAACAACTCGACTGGATGTACCGCGCAGTCTCAGCAATTCAGAGGAAGTGGAAGAGGGCGGCGAGTCATGGATAGTTACGCGTTGATGGCGATCCTGACGTTGGCGTTGGGGCTGGCGTTGTTGGTGGCTGAGGTGTTTATTCCCTCCGGCGGAGTCATCATGGCGGCGGCCGGGATCGTGTTCGTGATCTCGGTGTGGAGCGCCTGGACGGCGTGGGGTAAGTCGGGTGAGCTGACCCAGTTTTTGATTTACATCGGGGCGTTGGTCGTGCTGTTTCCGTCAGTGTTGGGCGGAGCGTTTTATGCCTTCCCACGCACCGAGTACGGCCGGAGGTTGATCAGTCCCCCCAGCTTGGACGAGATGCAACCCTTCGTCGCAGAGACCGAACGGCTCTCGCGGTTGATCGGAAAAACGGGGACCACGCTGACTCGTCTCAGTCCCGGCGGAATGGTGCTGGTCGAGGGGTCGCGGCTTCACGCCGAAAGCGAAGGCATGCTCATCCTGACCGACACGCCGGTGCGAGTGCTGGCTCTGAGAGGAAACCGAGTGCTCGTGCGACAAGTGCGGGAGAGTTCCACGCCCGATCCGTTACCCGCTTCAGAACCGCAGGTCGAGCACGAACGCACGCCGCTTGACGATGATTTCGGACAGAGTTAAACCATTTTTGATTTTTGATTTTCGATTGAAAATGTCCGCCGCGGCGGACGGTTCAATCGAAAATCAAAAATCGGCAATCGAAAATCCATTGAAAGACATCATGCTCAATCACCTCTCCCTGCTGGCTGCTGACGATTCCAAGTTTCTGCTGTTCGGTGTGTTTGCCCTGGTCGTGTTTTTCGGTTTGATTTTTCTGCTGGTCTTCTTTCGGTACTTCGGCTTGTGGATTCAGTGCGTGACGACGCGAGCCAACATTTCGCTCCCAGCCCTGTTGATGATGTCGCTGCGAAAGGTCAGCCCGACGATCATCGTTCGCTGCAAAATCATGGCGGTGCAGGCCGGATTGACCCGGTCGTACCCGATCACCACCAAGGCGCTGGAAGCACATTATCTGGCGGGTGGCAACGTCCCCAACGTGATTCGCGCTTTGATCGCGGCCCAGCGTGCCGGGTTGAGCGATCTCGACTGGCAGACCGCGTCGGCCATTGATCTGGCTGGCCGCGATTTGCTCGATGCCATTCGAACCAGCGTCTATCCGAAAGTCATCGACTGCCCCGATCCGAAGCGCGGCAGCACTCTGAGCGCCGTCGCCAAGGATGGGATCGAACTGAAGGTCCGCGCGCGAGTCACCGTTCGCACCAACATCAAACAGTTGGTCGGCGGTGCGACCGAAGAGACCGTGATCGCTCGCGTGGGACAGGGGATCGTGCAGGCGATCGGTTCGACCGCCTCGTACAAACTGGTGTTGGCCAATCCCGATTCGATCTCGCGAACAGTGCTCAGCGAAGGCTTGGAGGCTCAGACCGCATTTGAGATTGTCTCGATCGACATCGCCGACGTTGACGTGGGAGAAAACATCGGTGCCCGATTGCAGGCCGATCAAGCGGAAGCTCAAGTCCGCGTCGCTCAAGCCAAGGCGGAAGAGCAGCGAGCCGCCTACACGGCCGCCGAACAGGAAATGGTCGCGCTCATCCAAGAGAACCGCGCGAAGGTCGTCATGGCCGAGGCGGCGATCCCGTTGGCGATCGCTCAATCGCTCGCCGAAGGTAAGCTCTGCCTCATGGATTACTACGAACTGCGAAATGTTCAAGCCGATACCAAGATGCGAGATTCGATTGCCGGTGGCGAGCCAGCCACGAAGTAGATTCGTCGAGCGGGACGACGGAATTCCGCGTAGCCGTGTTCGCCAGAGTGCGGGGATCCCGCGTTCTGGCGAACACGGCTACGGTCACCAAAAGAATCACAGGCGAGCCGCCTGTGCTACGTCGAGAGGCGGATCATCATGTTGAATTCCAATCCCATCCTGGCGGACGCTGGGGGGGCGATCTCGATTCTCTTTCTGGTGATCGCGTTCGTCAGTTGGTTGTGGAACGTGTTCAATGGAAACCAAAACGCTCCCGGAGCCGCTGGACGTCCGCAACCACCGGCGGCTGGCGGCAAGCGAGCCGAGAAGGAACTTCAAGCCGAGATCAACCGCTTCCTGAAAAATGTCATGGGGCAGAAGGACGAACAAGCCGACGAATTGGAAGTCCTCGTCGCCGATGAGGCCGAGACGAAACCTCGCCCACGCCCCAAGACTCGTCCCAACCGTCCCGCGACGGCGAGCCAAGAATCCGCACCCGTCACGAATGCTCCGCGTCCCGGCGGACGCATCTCGCAACGCAAAGGACCGGGTTCGACAAACCTGGGGGCTGGCGTGCGACAACACTTGGCCGATCACATGCAAGAAGGCCGAGTCTCTCAGCAGGCTCAAGATCACTTGGCACACGGCGTTGCCGAAAAGGTCCAGCAAGACTTGGGGACGTTTACCGCTCCGAATGCCCAATCCACCGCGGCAGCCACCGCCGCTCGCGCTCAAGTCACTGTCACCGAAGTCGTCAGACTGCTCCGCGATCCGGCCGGACTCAAGCAAGCGTTCGTGCTGAATCTCATCATCAACCGACCAAAGTTTGGCCGTCGGTCAGGCTAATGTGCGAGTCACACAGAGCCTTTGAATTTTGGGAGCCGCAACCGTGAGGGAGCGGTCGTTTCAAGGACTGACCAAAGCTCCCTCTACGTCGCGGCTCCAAATCTACTTCGCCTCAGAGCTATTCGACGAACTTAATGTCGCAACCGACTTGTCGGGTCTCGGCCACTTCCGGTTGTTTGCCGACGAGCAGCGCATCAACCGCGTCGCGCAGGAATCGTTCGCTCACCTTCGACTCGTCCAAGTGATCGTCGATCTTTCCCATGTAGCCGATCCGCCGCTGTTGATCGAGCACAAAGACATGTGGCGTGCAGGTCGCACCGTAAGCTCGCGCGATCTTCTGACTGGGGTCGATCAAGTAAGCGAAGTTGAAGCCGCTGTCAGAGGCGCGAGTCTTCATCTGCGGCAACTGATCGGACGGGTGACGGCTGACGCTGATCGCGACGAACTCGACCCCTTTGTCGCGGTATTCATCCACGAAACGAATCAACCGTCGCTCGTAAGCCTTCACCACCGGGCAGTGATTGCAGGCAAAGACGACGACCACCAACTTGGCGTCCTTGAGATCGTCGAGACTGTGCCGCCGACCATTCACACCGAGCAGCTCGTTCCAAGCGGGAGCTGGCTTGCCGATGTCGAGCACTTTGTTGAACTTCGCGGCCAACAGTGATGTGGATGAAATCAGTGCGACCAGCCCGGCCATCAGAAAAGGAACAGTGCGAATCCCGCATTGATTCAGCCTCATCACACGGCTCCCAAAACCCTCAATGAATTCAGTCAAAGGAACGACTCAAACACTTCGGGAAACTGCGGGCACATGGAATCTGTGAGCGTCTGCAAACTCATTTCTTTGGCTTGGCTGGTGTGCCCTTCGTCGCCGCGTCCTTCGGAGTTGCCGTCTTCGGCGGAGCGGTCTTTGCCGGCGCGTCCTTGGTCGGAGCCGTCTTCGTCGCAGTGTCCTTCGCCGGCGCGTCCTTGGTCGGAGCACCCTTTCCCGACTCCAGTTGTTTGAGCAATACCTTGTACTTCTCCACGCGGTCAGGACCGTCCAATTCGGGAGCCAATGCCTTCGTGGCATTCAGCAACTGAGCCGCCTGCGTGCTCTTCGCCGGATCCTTTTGAGCGGCGAGGCAGAAGGCGGTGTTGTAGACCACCTCGTAGTACGCGGGGGGCTTCTTGCCCGTCTGACCCTGCAGCTTGTTGCGAATTCCCGTCCACCACCTCACTGCCTCGTCGTAGCGCTTCGGGTCAGACTCCGCCAAGGCTTGGAGGATGTTGCCCTTCTCAATCAGCGGCTCCAAGGCGTTCGGCTGCTTCTTGAGCAACGCATCCACTTGAGCCAGGGCTTCCGCGTACTTCTTTTCGGCGCGGAGCAGGGCAATGAGTTGTGAGAGGACGCGAGTCATGCCTTTCTCCGCTTGCTTGGCGAAGCCCGGATCTTCACCAGCCCGTTTGACAATCGCCTCGAATTGTTCGCGAGCCTTGTCCGTCAGGCCGATCTCCTGCAGCGCTTCCGCCAAGAAGACCAAGCTGGCAAAGTCGTACTGTTTCCTTTCGTTGAGCTTCTCCAACAGTTTGGTGAATGCCTCCTTCGAGCTGGTCTCCTTCAGCTTGGCGTTGTCGATACGGCCGGGTTCTTTGCTTTCCTCGGCGGCGATCAATTCACCCGCGGCCTTCTTCCACTCCCCTTTGATCATCTTGGCGAATTCGATCAGCACGCCGTTGACCGGTGGGATGTCGTCGCCCCCCTCGACCAGAATGTTTCCAACCTCAATCGACTCGCTGACTTTCCCAAGCGAGGCATAAGCTCGGACGGAATTGACCAGAATGCGAAGCGTTGTCCGATCCAATCCGGTGGGTGGCTTCGCCTTCAGGACTTCGACCATTGGTTGCAGCAGTTGCAGAGCCGCTTCCATCTGGTTCCCTTCCATGCGGACCTCCGCCAACAGCAACTGCGTGTCTTGCAACGACTGCGCGAGTGCGGGGCTGCCCGACTCCACTTTGCCAAAGGCGGCCAAGCTTTGTTCCAGCATTTCGACGGCCAGCTTGCGATCCTTCTGGACGGCATCGGACTTGGCCGCGTCCCCCTTTTTCTTCTCGTTGTTGTAAACGATCCAGTGCGTCTGTCCGGCAAGCAGCAACGCGGTGGGATAGCGATCGGAGGCGGGGTTCACGCTGGTGAAGGTTTCGACGGCCCCTTTGAAGTCAGGCGGGGCCAGCAACAGTTTGAGCTTGCCCTTTGCGATGCGGGCATCGTCTGCCTCGGCATGTTGCGGCCATTGTTTGAGCAGCAAATCGGTGGCTTCATTGATCCGCTCCATCGCCGCGGTTTTTTCTGGTGAAGCGGGGTCGCGCACTTGACCATACAGGTACAGTGCGACGTTGACTGCCAGCGACGTGGCGGCGGGAGCTTTCACATAGGTCGCATTCTCCTTGGCCAGTTTCATCGCTGTCGCGTAAGCCTCGGGAGCCTTGCCGACCATGAATTGAGCCGTCGCCAAGGCGAAGTAGGTATTCAAAATCCGGTTCTTGTCTTTCACCTCTGCGCTGAGTTCGATCGCCCGCGCGTAAGCCTTCTCCGCCTCGATCCAGTTGGCCTTCACGTCGGCCGGAGTCGTGGCCTCGCCAGCCGCTTTGGCGGAGGAATCGGCAACCGCAATGGCCTCATCGAAGCTGGCCAGCGGAACATCTAGCCCCCCAGCCGCGACGCGCTGCAGCATGATCGCATCTTTTTGATAATCGCTGGAGATTTTGACGATCGCGATGAGCAGTTTCTTCGCCTCGGTCGCGTGCTTGGTGGCCTCAGCCCCTTTTCGGGTCTTGGCGAGTTCGAGGTGCGCTTTGGCCAACTCCAGCGCGATGCCCTGATAGCCATTCGACCGATGGGCCGAGTCGTGGAACTTCAACCATTCGGTCGCCTCTTCCACGAGGTCATCGTATTTCTTGGTCCGTCCCAACAGCATCAGGCGGAAGCGATTCACCTCTTGAAACATCGCCGCATAATCCGCTTCCCGCTTGTCTTTGTCGGGAGGAGCGGCGGACATCACTTCGTCGTAGATATCCAGCGCCTTGTCGAATTCCCCCAACTCTTCGGCGGCCTTGCCTCCCCACATTTTGGCGTAGATGCCGGTCCGCTCGTCGCGGTTTTCTTGATAGATGCTGTCGAACCCTTTGACCGCTTTCTGAAGTGCCTCTTTGCGCGGGGGAGCGGTCGGTTCGGTGTAAGTCAGTCCGATGTTGTAATCAACCGTCGCCACCTTGAAGCGCGCGTTGTACCAAGACTCGACCAACGCCGTGAATTGTTTCTGTGCTTTTGGCGGCAGCACCTTGGCCTTCGCTCCCATCCCCGCGCGAGCTTTATCAACGCGGTCCTTGTACATCGTCACCGCTTTCTCGTACTTCGGCCGAGCCTCGCCGAAGAGTTTGCGAGCTTCTGGAATCAACGTCTCTTTCTTGGTCTTGTCGCGCAGCGCCGTCCGCAAAGCGTTCTGAGCGCGAAACAAAGAGATGTCGCCGGAGGTCATTTGCGCCGACGCCGCCTCTTCATGGTTGGCTTGTTCTTTGAGAAACTTATCCAACGCCTGTTGAGCTTCGACGATGAGCTTCTGCTTGAGATCGGTATTTGGCGTCTCGTTGGCCGCGACTCGGAGGCTGCGAGCCATCTCCAAATCCCACGTCGTCTTCAAATCATCGGTGAGATCGGGCCGCTCTTTGATTTGATTGAGGTAATACACCGACAAGTCGCCATAGCCTTGTCCCTGCAAGCCACGCAGGAACTCGATGAAGTCCTCTTCCGCCCGCACGCTGTTGCCAAACACTCCCGCCACCAACATCACCGCCATGCCGGTGAACCGAATCAATCGTTGTCGCATCGTTGTCATCCTTCTCAGAAAGTTCGGATCGACGGTCTCCGTCGAAATACTCTGCCAGCCAGCGGCGGAAAGTTCACCAACCGGCCGGTGAATTCGCAAGCACCTCGACGCTGATCGACAGGAATTTGTTGCTCGCGACCGGCAACAGCAAGCCTCGTAGCCGCGTTCGCCAGAACGCGGGGTGCCAGGCCCGCGGT
>JBJXEX010000406.1:0-17286 GCA_046156195.1 Planctomycetaceae bacterium
ACTGTGGATGTCCTTGGTGGCGTACAACCTGGTCAGCGACTTTCGGCGCGAGGCGGCTCAACAGGCCGGAGTGGCGTCTCGGCGCTTGAGCTTCAAGCGCGTCTTGACGACGTTCAAGACGTTCTTATTGACGAAGCTCTTCTCAACCGCCGCGACCTGGCGTCATGCCTTTCAAAGGGCGCTGCACTACGCGAAGAAAGACAAACTTCCGAACCGTCCCGGTCGCTCGTACGAACGTGAGGCGTATCATCAACGCCCAAAATCGTCACAATTCAAAAAACGCAAACCGAAAAACGACCTACCCGAACGCCAAATCTAAAGTCAGTGCCATTGGGCTAGCGCCGTGCCGCTCATTCGCTTAGTGACTCTACCGTTCGCAATCTGAATTGTCTTACCCCGTCCGCGTTCGTAGCCTCGCCCGCAGATGGAAATGAGCGTGATGGATCGCAGAGGACGGGGTTCCCTTCGAGTCGTGTGGCGTCGATCTCATGACCTGGCCAACATTCCGAAGCTCGCGATTGCCTGACTCGCGCCGTCGGTCGTGTGCCGCGTTGGAGTCTTTGGAAGTCAGAGTCCTGCTGGACGGTGGTGGTCTGGCGTCCGGCTTGTCCGCTGCGGCGACGGCCGAGGAACTCGCGGCAGAGGCAACTCCGGTCGAACTCAATCAAGTGGTCTCCGGCCAATTGTCCGAGACGCAGGGCCGAGCGGTATTTCGCTTCGACGTGCCGGAAGGCGGAACCTTCGCCGCGACGATTCATCCGGCGAATCCCGGTGCCCCATTCCGTTTGGACCAGTTCGACGCAGACGGTCAGTTGCTGGTCAGCACGATCGGCGACAGCGACCCGCCGCGAGCGGCTGCGATCCAGACGCACCTGGCATCGGCGATCTATTTCATCGCCGTATCTTCGCGTACTTCGCTCGCAACCGAGTGCCTTTTCGATCTGAACCTGCGATTCGCATCATCGAACCTGCCGTTCGACGGCCTGCAAGTTCGCGACTTTCCGCTGCTCGTCGAGACAGCGGATGTGAACAGCGACGGCTGGCTTGATCTCGTCACCGCGAGTCTTTCTGCGGATGAGATGTCGGTATTGTTGGGTCGCGGTGATGGCACGTTCGCCGATCCACAGCGTTTCGCAGCGGGACAGCGTCCGATTGCATTGAGCGTTGCAGACGTAAACGGCGACGGCTGGCTCGATCTCGTCACCGCAAGTCGTGTTAGGAACGTGTCGGTACTGTTGGGACTTGGCGACGGCACGTTCGCCGAACAATCACGCTTCGCGGTCGGACAGGATTCCTCTGCGATGAGCGTCGTAGACGTGAACGGCGATGGCCGGCTCGATCTTGTCACCGCGAATAATTTCACCGCGAATCAATTGTCGTCTGACGTATCGGTGCTGTTGGGTCGTGGCGACGGCACGTTCGCCGAGCAGCAACGCTTCACTGTCGGAGATCGTCCCTCGGTGTTGAGCGTGGAAGACGTGAACGGCGACGGCCGGCTCGATCTCGTCACTGCGGATGGTTTTTACTCTGACGTGTCGGTGCTGCTTGGAAAAGGCGATGGATTGTTTCAGAGCACCGGTTCGAGCGCTCGGGGGAATTCGGGATGGACAGACGGTGATCGGGGATGTTTCCGGGGACGGGCGGTCGGATGCGTTGAGCTTGAATGCAAAAGGGCAACTGCTGGTCCGTGCGGGGTTGAGCGGCGGAGGGTTTGGCACGGCGGCGGTGGCGGGTGTACCGAGCGCGGTGAGTGAGTTTCTGGTGTTGCCGCCTCCATCGAGTTTGATCGCAGAGCGGGCACTGGTGGTGGCGTTGGCTCGGTCGGGCAGCGAAGTCTTCTTGGGGACGCTCGATGCGAATGGAGGCTGGACCGATCGCGGGCGGGTGCCGTTGCCGTTGTCTGGTGAGGCGACTCGACCGTTGGTCTCCACGCTCCGCAGCGGTGACTTCGATGGCGACGGACTCACTGACTTGGCGGTGCTGGATCTGCTCGCCAACCGAGTCCAGTTGCTGATTCAACAGCCGAATGGTTCGTTCGCACTGGGCGCGACGGGGCCGGTGGGCTTCGCGCCGACGGCGGTGTTTGTCACCGAATTGAATGGCCAGCCTGGAGACGATTTCGTTGTCACCAATCGCGTGAGCGGCGATGCCAGTGTGTTCGTGACGGATACCAGCGGCGGCTTGAATCTGGTCGGACGATTCCAGGCGACGAGTCTGCTCCATGCGGTGGCTCTGGACGAAACGAACACGCTCCAAGTCCAGACGTTGGATCGGATCGGTGCCGCCGCGATTGGGGACTTCGATGAAGATGGTGCTTTGGATTTGATCATTGCGGCGGACAACAGTCTCAGCGCGAGTCTCGTGCTGGGTGGGCCGGGTGGGACGTTCTTCGATCCGAGCGGCGAACTGGCCGTGCGACTGCCGGCATCCGCCAGCGTGATCCGCACCAACGATCTGAATGGGGATCAGCATCTCGACTTGGTGCTGCTGCTGCGGGATGCCGGCTCGGTGGCCGTGGCTCTCGGCAATGGAGACGGAACCTTTGGTGTCGCGGACGTGCGGAGCGCGGGGTTCGAGCCGAAAGACATCACTCTGGCGGATGCCGACGGAGATGAGATTCTCGACATTCTGGTGGGGAATGACTTCGGTGATCTGTTGATCCTGAAAGGGAATGGTGACGGCACATTCCAAGACTTCGTGGATAGCCTGCGCGATCAAGAGAACGTGCCGCTGGCCGTGGCTGACTTGGATGGTGATGGCAAACAGGAAGTGATCCTCGCCAATCAGGCGCAGAATCGCTTGCTCGTGCAGGACGTGAGCACTCGCGAAAGCAGTTTGATTGCCAATTCCAACATCCCGTTGCTCGCGCCGGGAGCGGTGCAGTTGGCTGATCTCAACGACGATCAGGTGCTGGAACTGATCGTGGCCAACAGCGGCGGCAACCAAGTCTTGGTGTACTCCCAGCAGCCGGACGGCAGCTTCGGAATCCCTCAGAAGTTTGCCGTCGGCACCAACCCAACGGGCATCACCATTCAGGATGTCAACGGCGACCAGCTTCCCGATTTGGTTGTGGCCAATCGCGGTTCGAACGATGTTTCGATCCTGTTGAATCAAGCGGCCAGCAACCCGACGCTAGCGCGTTCCGGCTCAGCGAATTTCACGTTTATCCCCGGTCCACGGCTCAACACGGGAGCCGGCTCTGGCCCGGTCTCCACCGCCGTGCGCGATGCCAACCAAGACGGCCAGCTTGATGTGGTCGTGACCAGTGCCGACTCGGGGACAGTGTCGCTCCTGCCGGGCGTCGGAGGTGGGTTCTTCAACGACGTGAACCCCGCGACGTTGAACATCGGCAGCACCGGCATTCAGGGAGGCATCATTGCCGGCGGTTCGTTCTTCGCCGCCAATCCCACGAGTAACAGCTTCACGTTTATTCGCGATCTCGATGCCTCGTTCCGTTCGGGCGGAGGCATTGACCATTTCGATTCGCAGGGAGAATCGCCGGGCTATCTGATCGTACACGACTTCAATCTCGATGGCCTCTTCGACCTCGTGGTCGCGAATGCCGGAGACGGCATGATCGCCGTGTTTACAGGGTCCGGCGGTGGCTTCAGTCTGAGCGAACTGCTCTCCGATCCGAACCTGACGAATCCCAGCGCGCTGGCTCTGGCGGACATTGACGGAGTCACTCAAGTCCTGGTGACCGACGCCGGCGAAGACGGCATCACCGTGCTCGATCCCAAGATTCGGCCGAGCAACATGCCCATCACCCAATCGACGACGAGTTCGGGCGGCTCAGGAAAGGTGGCGGTGATCCTAGCCGCGCTGTTCGGTGGTTTGCTTCCGTCAGAGACTGACGACCAAATCCAAGGGAGCGGAGGAGCGGACGAGCTGACCGAAGACCTCCAGGAACTTCCGTCATTGGGACAGTTCGTCACACGCTGGCTCCGCCAAGTCTTGACCGAACTGCAACAGGAACTCTCCAAGTTGCTTCCCGATGGTTCAGTGCTGAGCAGCCTCCTGGATGGAGACGACGATTCGGACAGTCTGCTCGCTCAGCGTCTGCGGTCGGCGCTGCGCATCACGTTCGATGCCGGACTGTTCCCGTGGGTGCGTCTGATTCAGCAAGCCACCGATGTCTTCTCACGACTGATCCCACCACCGCAGGCCGAGCGTCGTGAGATGCCGGCGCGCAGCCAAACGAACTTCGCTCCGCAGGACGGCCGATCGAGTCCCGCCGATCGCCAACAGACACCGCAATCGAAACGCTTGCAGCGAGTCACCTCCCAGGCGAGCGGGGTAGCGTCAGCCCCTCGGTCTGGCGGCGAAGTCGCAGGCACATTCCATGTGCCGTCTGCAACTTTCAGCCTGACGGCACATGGAATGTGCCTGCTACTTTCTGACGAACAATCCTCGATCAACCAGGTGATGATCGAGCTGGCGACCGTCCCGTTCGTGGCGGCCTCGGTGTTTGAAGGGAGCCGAAGCATTCCGTGTTCTCCCCGTTTGAAGCAGCGCACTTGGAGGTCATCACAACGAGGATGAGGAACGAGAACCGCATCCCCGACAGCGGCGGCACTTGGACGATGACGCTCTTGCCATCGTGCGAGACGACCGTGACTTCTGGTTCCGTGGTCCAACGCTTGGTCTCGGCCGGCGGCTCCGGCGAGCGAGTCAGTCCCTGCAACGGCCACAACGGCTTGAGGACAGCAAAGCCGGGACACGGATGAGGGACTCCGAAAACGCCAACAGGAAACCGACTCAACCGAGCGACTCAACCGAGCGACTCGATCCAGCCAACGGCGTCATGCACCCCGTTCGTGTACTGCGGAACGGGTTCGCGGTGAATGCTCGCGGACTGCGCGATCCATTGGATCGCTTTCTGTTCGGCTTCGACTTCGTCGGCAACTCGTTCGTGAGCGGGCAAGCGAAGTTCCTGGCGATCGTATAAGCGACGTCGCGCGATCGCGAGGAGCGGTGTTCGTGTCGCGTGGGCCTCGGACACGGTGTTGTATCCGCCGGCTCCGATGAGCAAGTCGATGCCGGCCATCGCGGAGAGGCAGGGCCACAGCGCGACGGTCTCGACGCCATCCGGCGCATCGGTAGCACCCAAGGCCATCAATCGCACAGACGCTCGGCCGTGCAACGCACGCGACAAGCGCGAGGCCAAGGCCGACATCGCCGGCCGTTCGGCAGACAGACCCGATGCGATGACGGCAATGACGGGTCGATCGGTCTCGACGATGCGCAGTCGCTGCCAAGCCGCGTGTTGGTCGAGCAGTTCGTGAGGGTCTCGGATCAGCCACGCATCGGTCCTGCGAGCGTTGGGCAGATTCGCCAACGGCCCGGATTCACCGGGCGACAAGATCAAATCGTAAGCGTGGGCCAACGAACCGAGCTTCGCCCATTCGACGTACCGAGGTTGCAGGTCGCGATGCACCAAGACTGTCTTGATCCCCTTGCCCGACAGCGTTGCCAGAAGATCATGCAGTTCGCCCGCCAACCCGCGCGGGAAAGTGTCCACGACCAAGACGTCGAACGACGAGGCGGTTAATCGTTCTTGGACGAGCTGGCTGACTTGCTGATGATCGAACTCCGAAGGGATCGTGATCAGTCGGCGAGCCAGTCCAAGTTCCGTGACGGCAGGGACTCGTGCGGCATCCGACGAATTCGACAGCACCGTAACATCGTGCCCACGAGCGATCGCCGCGCGAGCCAACGCCAACCCACGCGTGAGATGCCCCAATCCCCCGCCGAGTGCGTACAGGCACCACCGCATTCGTCAGCTCCTCGAAATCGCAACATCTCCCCGTGCCGCTCGTCACTCAATCTTCACACGAAACGTGAGTCGGTTCTGCCGGAAATTAAGCCTCGTCACCAGACACTGTGGGCGGCAATCGCTTCCGAGGTAGGCCGAAACACTCACGAACGCAGATTCGACAGGAAGATTCGGGACAGGACCATCAAATGTCGAATCGTCGGCAGGTCTTGATTCGGCTCGACCAACATTCTTTTGCCCTGCCATTCCGCAAAAAGTCCAGTTCTTGCAATTGATGACCCACCGATTCTGGTGAAGACCCCATTCTTCATTCTGTGACCGCAGCATTGGAATGTGCGACATCAGCTTTCACCCATGTCCCTCTCGAAGTGATCCCCATCTCCATCGGCGTCGTCCCGTTCCCCATCGAAACTGCTGCCGTCGGCCTCGGTGAAATCATGGGGGTCGTTTCCGGTCGGCGAGTCCGATAACGAAGAATCGGCCGACGAGTTTCGGTGCGACGATTGCCCCGTATGCCAGCCCCAGTGGTAGCCGTAGTAATACGACGAGCCATAGAGGAAAGGATCGTTGTAGTAAGGGTCGTGATAGACGGAGTTGGATCGCGAGTACCTGTCGCTCTGCGATGGCTCGTTGGGGCGTTGCTGAACTTGGCCGCGAGCACAGCTCGTGCAGAACGTTCCGTTCGGCAGTTCGTGAGCGTGGTCATCGCAGATGGGCTTTTCGCACTGCTGGCACTTGGCGGTCGGAAGTTGGAAGCACTCGTGCTTGAACAGGAACCCGGAGGTTTCGTTGCAGGTGCCATCTTGCCAAGTGGGCATCGTAAAAGCTCCGTCGTGTGGGGCGGTCAGTTCAAGTAACCCGAAGCGTCAGCGAGGGCGAACGCTTCAAAACGCAGTATTCTGGAATCGAAGTTCCGTGAAGCGTTCGCCCTCGCTGACGCTTCGGGTTACATCTCGTTTCGTGGTGGCTTAGGGGCGATTGTCGATCGTCATTTGCAGGAGCAGGCCGAGTCGAATCGGCATCGATTCAATCTTCTCCAGTCCCAGGCAAGCGAGGCCCAGCGTGCTGGCGTGGTCTTTGGTGGAATAGAGAGTCGCGTCCTGAGCATTTCGCAATGATCGCTTCCCCTCTTTCAGTTTGGCCTTGGCGAAGCTTTCGTCGTTGGGCAGTTCGATCTCGAATCCATAGTCGCGCTTCTTGATGCGGTAGAGCCGTTCCTGCTTGCCGTTCTCGACGGTCCAGTCACCGTCGCTTTGAGCCGCCAGTTTGAAGAGCACTGTCTTCCGCTCGGCGTCTTCCACTTTGTAGTGATCGTCCACGCGGACGATGTGGCCCAGCACGACATCGTCCGCGTCCTTGATCTTCAGCGTGTGATCTTTGACGTGATACCGAGTGATCTCTTTCTCGTCCGGCCCGACCAGTTTCGCTCCGTTGGGTTCTGGCTTGAGCTCGAAGACTCGGTGGCCGTCGGCATCTTTGAAGTGGATGTGCTCTGACAGTTTTTTGAGAGTCGATTTGGAAACGCTGCCTTCATTCGGCAAAGCGGACGTCTGCGAGACCGTTGCTTTCGGCGGAGCCGCCGAGCCGCTGTGCGAGCCAGCATCATCTGACGAACTCGCTGCCGGCGGGGCGACCGTGCTGGAATTCTGGCAGCCAGCCAGAACACTCAATAGCACTGATGCGAGTCCGAGGACGAGCCAATGAATTCGGCCGATCCGATACCAAGCGAATGGCGTCATGTCGTAGTTCCAGGTGAGGGGGAAAGCGAAACGCTCACAAACGCAGATTCGACAGGAAGATTTGGGACAGGAACATCTGAAGCAAAGTACGCGAAGTTCTGAGACTCAAATTGTTTTCATTTTCCTGTCATCAATTTTCCTGTCGATTGCTGACAAGGGAACTTGGTCAGGACCTCATGCGCGTGCCACCCGTGATTGATTGAGAGCTTGATACAGACTGAGAAACATCATCGCGACGAGATGCGGCCCGCTGTTGCCCGTTGACTTGGGACTTCGCGGCTGACCGGACCAATCGCTCTTCGTCATTGTAGTGAGGAAGACGCGACCATTGGCCGCACCGACCGATCGCGACGAGGCCCAGTTCGGCAGTTGCACGGCCGCGTCGAGCTTCGTTCCGATTTGCTCGATCTCGGCATAACGCTTGGCGGACGGCTTGAGCGACAGCGTCACCTGCGTCGAGCTTTTCGTCTTCGACTTCGATTTGTACTTGCCGCTGCGACTGCGATAAGACTTCTTGCGAGCCTGAAACTTCTCGACACCGATCAGCCGGTAAGACGTCCCGTCGAGAAACCGGCCACTCAGGTCCAGCCACGGATCGACGAAGTACTTCACCTTCCACACGCCGATGGTCCCGTCTCGTTGCTTCTTGCTGGCGTGGTTCGGACTGCGCAGATCGAGACGCAAGTTGATGGTCGCCTCTTTGCTCGAATCCCTTTCGAGCAGTCGCAGCACTTCGTTCGCCAGTTCGTAGCGGCGGTTCGCCAAATCGGCTCGCCGATGCCGAATCCATTGCACCACGCAAACGACGATTGCGGCGAAGCAGACCCCCAGCCAAACCAGCGCCGGCATCGACGCGTGATTGAGCGGGCTGCTCACAAACGCGGAGACCAATCCGATGGGGACCAAAGCCAAAGCACTCCAACCCCAGCGCGATCGCAACCGCTCGTGCAGCGCGTCGAATTGACTCAGCTCCAGCAAGTCCGCACAAATCTCCGAGATCGTCCCGGAGTGCTGGTAGATCAGCGTCTTCTGGAATTGGGCGAGATCCAAAGGCATCGAAAACTCCTCCACAGGTCGTGCGCGATGTAACCCGATGCGTCAGCTTTGAAGTTGCACGCTCTGAACTCGGCTCCGCAGAGATTGGTCAACTTCTCAAGTCGCCTTCATTCCTTTGACCAGATTCCTTTGATTCCTGGGGTGAAGCTGTGTTGAAGAGGACAATCAAAGGAATCTGGTCAAAGGAATGAAACGAAAGAATTCGGAGTCCTGTGAAGCGTTCGCCCTCGTGGACGCTTCGGGTTACTTTCTCAATCGGCAGCAGGATCGTTCTGAATTCCAACAAGAGCTGACGGCCAAGGGCGGCCATCCTACGCCCCATGTTCACACACCGCGACGAATGACACCGGAGCCTCCTTGGAATGTCAACGAAGACCTGCGAGCGGATTGTTTCGACGTCGTTCGATCTGTTTCCCTCGCCGAAAGGAGCCTCGATTCACATCGCGGCCTTCTGCCAAGGACTGCGCGATGCGTTTGGAAGCGTCACGCTGGTCACGCCGGAGACGACGTTTTCATCGCCGAGTCCTGATGCAAGCGGCTCGCCGGATTCGCGATCTCAGGCAGGAACGCTGACGCTGCCTCGTATTCAGCAGCGAACGCTCGAAGCTGGTTGGGACCATGTCACGATCCCCGCGCTCGGCGACAACCTGATGCAGCGTGTGCTGAGCTTTCGCCGTCACGCGGAATCATGGTGGCGCAATCGCCGAGCCACCGTGATTCACTTTCGCTCGATCTTCGAGGGGCATCCGCTGGCCCGTGCGAAGCACGCTCGTTGCGAGAAGCTGGTCTATGAGGTCAACGGCCTCCCCTCCATCGAGCTGAAGTATCACTACCCCAGCGTTGCCGATGACGCCGAGTTGCTCGCCAAGTTGTATGCCCAGGAGCAGCGATGTCTGGAAGCGGCCGACTTGATCGTGACCGTCAGCCAGACGACGGCCTCGCTATTGATGCAGCGCGGCGTCGAGCCGCATCGTCTGCGAGTCATCCCGAATGGTGTCGATCCAAAGCTCTTCACTTGGCAGCCGCCGCGACCTTGGGACGGCCGGCCGATCACGCTGCTGTATTCCGGCACGTTCTCCGCTTGGCAGGGAGTTGATCTGGCGATCGAAGCCCTGGCGCAGTTCCGCCGCGAGGCCCCCGCGAGACTCGTGCTGATCGGTTCGGCCAATCCACGTCAGCGACGAGTGATCGAGAAACTCATCCAGCGAAACGAAGTCACCGAGCATGTCGAGATTCTGCCGCCGACGTCACAGCCAGTACTCGTCCGCCGACATCACGAGGCAGACGTGATCCTCGCGCCTCTGCGACCGACCGAGCGGAATATGGTTCAAGGCTGCTGCCCGCTGAAGGTCATCGAAGCGATGGCCAGCGGCACACCGCTCATCGCTAGCGACCTGCCCGTCGTTCGCGATCTGGCCAAACCGGATCACGACGCGCTGCTCGTGCGACCCGGCTCGGCCAAGGCGATCAAAGACGCGTTGCTGCGACTGCGCGAGCAACCACACCTCGGCCCGCAACTCAGCGCGGCGGCTCGGAGCACTGTCGAGAGCCGACTCACCTGGCGACGAGCACAAGCGGAACTCGTCGCCGCCTATCGCGAGGTGCTGGGACTCAACGTAGCCGTCACCGCTCCGCGTGACGAGCAGAACGCTTCATCGACGCAACTTGGCCATTCGGCTCATCACTCGGAGCGATGATCTTCAACCACCGCTGCAGCACGTCTCGCAGCGTCGTCTCTTCCACCCCGTTGCTGAATCGAGTTTCGACGGTGTGCCTCGCCGCCGCGACGATCTCGGTTCGTTGCGAATTCGGCAGTGCGAGCAGTTCCAACGCCGCCTCGCCGAGCCGATGCAGTTGCGATCGTGGCACGAGGCATCCGTTGCGGCCATGCTCGATCGCTTCGGGAATTCCCCCCGCATCGCTGGCCAACACCGGGACGCCGGCGGCCATCGCTTCCAAGAGCGCGTTCGGCAAGCCATCCCACAGCGACGGCATCAACAGGACGTCGCACAACGCGAGATGCCGTGAGACATCGCTCGGATCGTGAAGCTGCCCCGTGATGACCAGCCGAGCTGCATCGTCGGGGCATTCGGCAGCGAACTCGGACAGCACGGCTCGCTCTCGCATCCGCACGTCGCCAATCACCATCAGGCACGCGGGCCGCACCGTTCGCACGGAACGTAATGCTCGGAGCAGATGCGGAAGCCCCTTCTTCTGCCGCAGCTCGCCGCAGAAACCGAGCACTGCTTCGTCGTCCGCGATGCCGAGCTGCCGGCGCAGGTTCGCATCCGGTGGTCGCGGTGTGAACAAATCGGAATCCACCGCGTTGCCAATGACCTGCGTCCCTGACGGATGTCCCAGCAACACATCCGCCTTCTTTGCGAGATCCGCCGACACCGCAGTGAGATGAGAGGCTCGTTGCAACGTCCACAACAACCGCGCGAAGTCGCCGGGGGGAAACATCATCCGATCAATGTCATTGCCTCGCAAACTGACCGTCGAGGGAAGCCCAGTCATCTCGGCGAACAGCGTCGCCATGAACCCCGCCGGAAAGAGGTAATGCCCCCACACACCGTCGAACGACCGCTGCTGGTGCAACCATTCCAGCACGTTCAACGAGTGCTGCATCGAGAAATCCAAGCTGCCAAACAACCCCAGCCGATGCACTGTCACGCCCGATGCCGATTCGCTGGCCAATTCACCCGCAGGCAGCAACTTCGTCCAGGCCAAGACATCCACACTCGCCCCAATTCGCGCCAGAGCCTCGGCAATCCGTCCGGAACTCTTCGCAACACCACCGATGTCGGGAGCAAACCGCTCGGTGAGAAACAGAATCTTCGGAGAGGTCATGCGGTTGCTCCAATGTCATTCGGCAAGTCCGTGTTCGCCGTAGTATCCCGAAGCGCGAGTTTGAAGTTGCTCACTTTCGGACAACTTCGACCACGACACGAAAAAAATGGCCCGAATTCATTCGTTTCATTCCTTTGACCAGATTCCTTTGATCGAAAGCCTTAGGCACAGGTTCGCTCCAGGAATCAAAGGAATCTGGTCAGAGGAATGGGTTCTTCTGGGTTTCGTGTGGCCGAACGGAACTGTCTGCTTTTTGCGAAGAAGGTTATCTGAGGCATTGCCGATGTGTTCAAGTGCCTGGAGGAGTCTTTTCCAGGGCAGGCGTTTTGACGCACCTCTGACCGGGATATCCCTTGTCGAGTTGCTGCTCAGCAATGCTCGACTCCGTTGCTCCCGGCGGAATCAGAATGCTTATTACCTGTGGGAGGCGATGCTCAAGCTCGTGGCCTCGGTGGCCATTGTGGAATGCGCGGAGCGAGCGGCCGACGATGCCAAGCTGCGCGACAGCCTGCGGAATCTGGTGCGACCGTCGGTTGGCCATTGGTGGGAGTTCGTGCGACTGATCGTCCCCTTGCTGGCGGATTCCGGGGATCCGGGATTCGTCACGGTGCGAGACATCCTGTTGGCTTGCGTCAATCCGCTCAATGTGAATGCCATTGGTCTGACGCCGCCCCGCTCGCCAGTACTTTCGTCGCCGTTGAAACCATCCGCTCGCGGCTACATCGAGCAAATCGCAGAACTGATGCGTCAAGCTGCGAGGTCCGAAGAACGATGTCGAGTTGATGCGACGAGTGCTGACCCAACGGTTTGGTCTTGAGCCGCATCACGTCCGGCAACTTACGGATTCGGAGGTCACCCGTAACCGGATTCAACAAACCATTGGCGAAATCGCCAGACAAGCAAAACCGGGGGATGAAGTCTGCTTGTATTTGAGTGGTTCCGGGCTTCGACAAGGACAACACAAATCCCAGAACAGCGAGCAAGAGCCAGACGGACTCGAAGAGGTCTTTCTGCCTTTCGATGCTCGGATTGATCCAGCAGACTCGAAGGTCGTTGAAAACGCCATCCCGGACTATGAACTCCTCAGTTTGCTCGCAGGAATTCGGCAACGGGGAATTCATGTTCTGTTGATCGCCGATTTTTGCCATGCGGGTGGGTTCGCTCCGGGTGATCGTGAAACACCAATCGTTTATCTTGAGGAAATCAATCCCAGTCCTCAAACGCGAGCTGATGCTTCCGAAGAACCTGACGTTCCGGGTCACGGGCGGCTGACGGTCCTGTCGGCTTGCGGTGCGGACAAGGAAGAAGCGCGGAAGCGGATTGATCCCGTCCAACAGAACGTGATTCCACAGAACGTGAAGCCACTCAGTGCGACGTCCGCCGTCGCCCCGTCGGTGACGTTGATCGGCCGGTATCGAGTCGAGAAGACTTTGGGTGAGGGTGGCTTCGGAGCGGTCTGCTTGGCGATGGATGACAAGCTGAATCGCCGCGTCGCGATCAAGGTTCCCAAGCGGCTCTCCGCGTTACAGGTGACCGAGTATCAGGACGAGGCTCAGAAGCTCGCCAAGCTCGAACATCCCGGAGTCGTGCCGATCTACGACATTGGGTACACCGACGAGTACCCCGTGTTCCTGGTCACGAAATACATTGAGGGAGGCACGCTCTCCGATTGGGCGAAGCGCGAGACGCCCGACTTCCTCACCATCGCGCGAGTGATCGCCGACGTGGCGGAGGCGTTGCAGTTCACGCATCGCAATGGGATTTTTCATCGCGACATCAAGCCCGCCAACATCCTGGTGGATACGAATGGCAAGCCGTTTCTCGCCGACTTCGGACTGGCCCTGGCGGACGGTCCCGTCCTGGCGACCGGATCGGGAATTCCCGGAACGCCAGCCTACATGAGTCCCGAACAAGCGGCGGGTGAAGCACACCGTATCGACGGTCAGACGGACATCTTCAGTCTGGGAGTCGTGCTGTACGAGTTGCTCGCGGGACGCCGTCCGTTTCTGGCGAATGAAAAACTGCCACGCGGAGAATACATCGCGGAGATTTTGGAAAAGGTGAAGACCGCCGAGCCGCGCCCACCGCGACAGTTCAACGATCAAGTCCCCAAAGAGCTGGAACGGATCTGTTTGAAAGCGCTCGCCAAGCGCAAGCCAGAGCGATACACGATCGCGAGCGACATGGCCGAAGACTTGCGTTACTTCGCCGCGAACCCGGTTCGTAGCCGCGTTCGCCAGAACGCGGGCGATCAACCAATACCCACTCCGACACCGGAGTCCGCGAACGCGGGCCATCAATCAACACCCACTCCAACACCGGAGGCCGCGCTCGATGCCGATCTCCCGACCCCGCCGCATCACGACTCCGATCGCGAGCCATTAAAGATCGTCCCCCGAGGACTCCGCTCGTTTGAGGCGGAGGACGCCAGCTTCTTTCTCGATTTGCTTCCCGGCCCACGCGACCGCAATGGTCTGCCGGAGAGCATTCGCTTTTGGAAGACGCGGATCGAGTCGCGCGATCCCGAAATCATGTTCTCGTCCGGCGTGATGTACGGCCCGTCCGGCTGCGGCAAGTCGAGCTTGGTCAAAGCCGGTTTGATCCCGCATCTCGGCAGCGACATCGTCCCGATCTATCTGGAAGCCAGCGGCGACGACACCGAACTCCGTTTGGCGCGAAAGATCCACGGAGCCTGCCCAGCACTCAGCGACGATCTCTCGCTCACATTGCTGTTGACGAATCTGCGCCGCGGCATCGGACTCCCCAGCGGCAAGAAAGCACTGATCGTGCTCGATCAATTCGAGCAATGGCTGCACGCCAAACGGGGCCTGACGAATCAAGAACTCCCCGCCGCGCTGCGGCAGTGCGACGGCGAACGACTGCAATGTTTGATTCTGGTCCGCGATGACTTTTGGCTGGCGATCAGCCGCTTCTTGGAAGAGTTAGAGATCCCACTGGTCCAAGGCCGCAACTGCGCGATGGCCGACCTGTTCGATCCCCCGCACGCCCGCAAAGTTCTCGACGCCTTCGGAGTGGCCTTCAACGTGAATGTGGCTCACGCGGCTCGCGTGAGTCAGAGTTCGACAAATGACATCGCCACACCGACGCACGCGAGCCGCGTGCGCCACAGCGAAACGCACGCGGACTACGACGCCTTCCTCGACCAATCCGTCGCCGCGCTCACCGAAGAGGGCAAGATCATCAGCGTGCGTCTCGCGCTCTTCGCCGAGATGGTCAAATCCAAACCGTGGACCCCGCAAACTCTGCAAGCGATCGGCGGAGTCGCCGGAGTCGGCGTCGCATTCCTGGAAGAAACCTTCTCGGCCAGTAACGCGCCGAAGCCCTTTCAAACGCATCAAGTCGCCGTGCGTGGCGTGCTGAAAGCGTTGCTGCCGGAAGTCGGCACCGACATCAAAGGCCACCGCGTCTCACGCGACGCGCTGCTACAAGCCAGCGGCTACGCGCAACGTCCGCGCGACTTCGATTCGCTGCTGCACATCCTCGACCGCGAGCTGCGTTTGATCACGCCCGTCGCTGATGATGAGGGGGAGACGGGCAGACCGGGGGAAGGCGAGATTTCAATCGAAAATCAAAAATCAAAAATCGAAAATCGTTTCTACCAGCTCGCCCACGACTATCTCGTCCCCAGCATCCGCACCTGGCTGACGAAGAAGCAGCGTGAGACCTGGCGTGGCCGAGCGCAGTTGCGATTGGAGGAGCGGACGGTGCAATGGATTCGGCAGCCGCAGAGCCGGTACTTGCCATCGTTGTTTGAGTACACGTCGATCGTCTGCGGCGTGCCGCGTCGCGGTCGGACGACCGAGCACCGGCGGCTGATGCGCCGCGCGTCTCGGCATCACCTGACGCGCTGGGGTTCGTTGCTGTTGCTGATCGTGGCCGTGCTCTTCGGGATCGAACGGCACTTGGCCGAACGGCAGCGCGTGGCGGATGACAAGACGACCGTGACGCGAATCGATTTGTTGGCGAACGCGACAGCCGATGGCGTGCCGTTCGCCATTGAGCCGCTTGTTCCGCTACGCGAACTGGCGATCCCGAAGTTGCGTGCGCTGATACTCGACACGTCCGCGAGTCCGCGCGATCGCAGTCATGCGGCGTACGCGCTGGCGGAGCTTGGCGACACGCCCTCGCGCGACGCGATTGTCACCACGATCCTCGATGCCGTCCCAACCGCTGCGAATGACGAAGCGAAAAACATGGTCGTCGCGCTGAATCAACTGAGCGGCACGGCGCTAGCCGCCGGTAAAACCACGGTTGGCGGCGAAGTCACCGCTCGTCGCAGAACTCGTGAGACTTCTGTCGGCGACGCCAGAAGTCTCACGACTTCTGCTATGACGGGCTTGCGTGACATCACCGCTCAGATCGCGGCACGAGCCAACGCGATCGAACTCACCGATGACGCCAAGAGGTCGGAGCGACTGACACTCAAAACTCGTTACGCTGCGCTGGCGCTGTACCTGGGCGATCCGAGTGTGGTCAGCGCGATGTGCGCGTTGCGACCGGCCCCCAGCGAACGGACCGCGTTCACACTGGGGCTGAAGGACTGGCCAGCCGACTTGTCGGCCGTGCGCGAGCTGTTGCAGACGACCGAGGACGAAGCGTTGCGTTCCGCGGTCGTGGCCGCGATTGGAGGAATCTCCAAGGACCAGATCATCGACTTCGACACGACGGTCGCATGGTTACAAGAGTTGTTCGTCACCGCCCCAGACGGCGGCAGTCACAGTGCGATCGACTGGACGCTGCGGCAATGGGATGTGGCGCACGCTGCTCGCGTGCGTCTTCCAGACCTGTCGCACGCCAGCCGCGTGCGACACAACGAACCACGCCGCTGGTACGTCAACTCCGCCGGCATGACGTTCGTCGAAGTCCCGAACGGAAAGTATCGCCTCGGCGAAGGAAAGGAGACTTCGGACGTGGAACTCACACGTGGCGTGTATCTCAGCAATCGAGAACTGACCGTCGCGCAGTTTCGGGCGTTCGTCGATGACCCCCAGACTCCTGCGTCGGCGAAGCCGGACAAGTGGGGAGGCTATAGCAAAGGCGTCAGCCCGACGGACGACTGCCCGGTGCAGGAAATCAGTTGGTTCGACGCGGTGCTGTACTGCAATTGGCTCAGCCAGAAGGAAGGGTTGACGGCGTGCTATCAGGCCACGGGCAAGAAAGTGAAGGTCAAGGACTATCGCGACCTCGAATATGAAGTTGACGACTGGCAAGAGGATTTCGCGGCGGACGGTTATCGGCTACCAATGGAAGCGGAATGGGAAGTGGCCTGCCGGGCCGGAACAACAACGACTTGGAACTGCGGAACACGCGAGGAAGAGTTGAAGAGCTTCGCCGTGTATTCGTCGAACTCGAACGGTCGCACGCAGCCGAGCGGCACGAAGTTGCCAAACGGTTTCGGCTTGTTCGACATTCATGGCAACGTGCTGGAGTGGTGCAACGACTGGTACGGGCTCTTTCAGGATACTCAAGGCATCGTGACTGGGTCGATCGGCGTGCTCCGGGGAGGCAATTGGAACCACGGTGCCGGCAGAACGAGTTCGGCGGATCGGAGCCCGACCATGCCTATCTACCGCGACTTCGACTACGGAGTCCGTCTCGCCCAAGTTCCAGGAAGTAAAAAGAAGAAAGCGGAGCAGTGAGCGAAGCAGCGCAGCGGGGAAAGCGCGGGGTCTGGCATTTCGGAAATTCGAAATTGGCCCCAGCCAATTCCGAATTTCCGAAGTGCCTGACCCCTGAGTGGCGACCACCAACCCCGACTCATAATTCCCGATGGCGTTTGTCATGTCACTCAACGTGGCCTGGGAAAGACCGGGGTCAGGCACTTCGGAAATTCGGAATTGGCCT
>JBJXEX010000133.1:0-22210 GCA_046156195.1 Planctomycetaceae bacterium
CAGTTCTTCAGACGGTGATTGGTTTCCAGTTGGATGTCACGGTCAGGGCGCGGATTTCCAAGTGAGCCTGACGCGCCGCACGCTTGGGAGTCTGGCTCAGCTCAATCTGCGGTTTTCCTTCGCGCGAATGATGTCGTCGGCACGCACGCCGGTTTGCTGCTGAGCTTCCACGAAGATTTCGTAAATGTCGGCCTCACGGTCAGCGATGCTCACGATCTGCGTCTGCGGACATTCCGCCGCCAACTCGCACGCCAGCCGATACCCCTGGAGCCAGCGAAAGCTCTCCTTCTCCTGAATGGGCAGAATGATGTGAAAACGGAAACCAAAAACACTTCTTGATCGCGGTTGGGAGTCTCAGTTGGTGACAGGCCATTTTTTGTTCATCCGTGGGGCACCTTCTCTTCCAGACGTTGTGGTCAACGAGCGACGGCGACTACGTTTTGTCTGAGGCTCCATTTCACAGGAAGTCAATTTCACAACCTGACGAGGACTCGACCAATGAGCATTCGACCGAGCTGCTTTCTACTGGCGTGCATACTCTTGGCGGCCGGTTCGCCGTTAATCACTTCCGCTCGCGCCGAGGAACCGACTGGCGAACTGGCTCAGCGGTTGGCGGGTGTGAAGTTCGATCACTACTCGGAAGCGCCGGGCTATTCCGAAGGGCCGACGTGGCGGGCGGGCGAGGTCTTCTTTTGCAGCGGAGCGTTGCTGCGAGTGACTGCTCCGCAACAGGTCCACAAGTATCTGGAGATCGGGCCAGCGGGAACCGTGCTGCTCGGCAACGGGCACTTGCTGATCTGCGACAACAAACACAAAGCGCTGCTCGATCTGGCTCCCGACGGCAAGCTGGGAGTCGTCGCCGAACGGTTTGAAATGGAGACACTGCTGAGCCTCAACGATCTGACGCTCGATGCGCGCGGCAATGTTTACTGGACCGACCCGGAAGGCTCGTCGCTCGATAAACCGATCGGGCGGTTGTATCGAGTTCGCCCCGATGGCCGAGTCGAGCGCATCGCCACCGGACTCGCCTTCCCGAACGGGATTGAGGTCGATCCCGCCAGCAAGTTTTTGTACGTCATCGAATCGCAATCGAAGAAGATCCTGCGATACCCGTTACCCGCCGACAACGAACTGCTCGGCAAGCCGGAGCTGTTTTATGACCTCGGCGGTTCGGGCGGCGATGGCTGTGCGTTCGATGCGGCGGGCAACTTGTGGGTCGCCGACTTTCATCGCCCCGACACCAAGACGGGCCGCATCACGGTGCTCAGCCCCGAGGCCACGGTGCTGGCGTACCTGCCGCTGCCCAGCAAATTGGTCAGCAACATCGCGTTCGGCGGAGCCAATCACGACAAGATCTTCTGCACGGCGGGCGATCCACCGGGCGTGTTTCATGCGAAGGTCGGCGTCAAAGGTTTCGCGGGACATCCCGGCAAGCCGCAGCCGATCTCACGCTACCTGAATGTCGTCCCGCTCAAGCCGCACGCCGATGCGGAGACGCTGCGTCAGATCGCGAAGCTCGCCGCCGAAGCGAAACTCGAAGTGGGGACGTTCACGGCCACGACTCGGCTAGAACTCGAAGGACTGACGCGCAGCCTCACCGATCCTCAAGTCCGCGGCGACACCGAGAAACTCTTGCCGAGCTTCGAGTCCGCGGCACATCGTGTTCAACAAGACCGTGCGTTGCTCGCCGAGATCAAACGGCTCAACGGCAAAGCGACACTTGAAGTCGTCGCGCCGGATTGGCTCCGCTCGATCGCCAGCGATGAAGGACTGCCGGTCTTCAACCGCATCGTCGAGATCGAACTCAATGAACGAACCGACGGTCACAAAGATCCCGAACCGAAGAAGCTCTCCGATCGCGTCACTGACGATTGGCTCAAGCTGCTCGCCGGTCAGGATCGACTGCGGCGATTGGAAGTGTCGGGAACCGCCGTCACGAGCGCGGGACTGATTCATCTCAAAGAGCTGACGAACCTCGAACGGCTCAACGTCTGCTTGACCGCGTGTGACGATCACGGCTTTGAACATCTCGCGGGGATGACTCGCATGAAGCGGATGACGATTTGCGCGTCGAAGATCACCGGTTCGGGATTCGCGCACCTGTCCGGTATGAAGCAGATCGAGTCGATCAACTTGCACTCGGCCCCCGCCAGCGACGCGGGACTGGAAGCGATCGGCAAGCTCACCAGCCTGAAGCGTCTGGAGGTCGTTCACACCAATGTGACCGACGCGGGACTCAAACATCTCGCCGGGATGGTCAATCTCCAGCAACTGCACGTTCATGGCAAAGAGACCACCGCCGAAGCGTTTCCGTTTCTCCACAAACTGCGCGAGCTGTATGAACTCGACATCTACGATCGCGCCGCAAGCAATCCAACCTGCGAACAAATCGCACAGCTTCCGAAGCTCCGCAAGCTGATGCTCGTGACCGGCAACTTCGATGACGAGGGAGTGAAGCATCTCGCTGGGGTGACGACTCTCGAAGAGGTCACGCTCGATTCCGCGCGCGTCACCGATGCCTCGATCGAACATCTCGCGAAGCTGTCGAACCTCCGCAAGCTGCACCTCGGCCCGGCGAAACTCAGCCCGGCTGGTCGGCAGCGATTGGCATCGCTGCTTCCGAAGACGGTGATCACCCCGTAGCTCAGGCGGCCCGCCTGAGTGTTGTCCGGGGTCAGGCACCGCAAAATTCAAAATTGGCGGAGGTGCATCTGCGACTTCACTCCGCCAATTTCAGAAGTTCCAAGTTTGATCGTTTTGTCTTTGCGTTTACGCCGAAGGCGTTGCGTCTCATAGCCCAGGGTTGCCGCGCTTCGCGGCTACCCTGGGATCGGAGCACATAGCAATCTCTACCCCGAAGGGGTTGCGGCCTTCGGAAATTCCGGGTGACGGAACCCCTTCGGGGTACATGGTTGATTCTGGCCTCAGCCCCAGGGTAGCTCGCTGCGCGAGCAACCCTGGGCTGTGAGACGCAACGCCTTCGGCGTAAAGGCGGGACACATCCCGCAAAACTTGGAACTACTGGACTTTGAATTTTGCGGTGCCTGACCCCTGGCTTGCGACGCGGCACTTAGCCCCGTTTCTCCAGCGGCAAGAACGAGCGCTGTGTCGCTCCCGTGTAAATCTGCCGCGGGCGGTTGATGCGGCTGTTCGCGTCGTCGTTCTGCTCTTTCCAGTGAGCGATCCAACCGGGCAAGCGGCCGATCGCGAACATGACCGTGAACATGTTCGTCGGGATGCCCATCGCGCGGTAAATGATGCCGCTGTAGAAATCGACGTTGGGGTACAGCTTCCGTTCGATGAAGAACTCGTCGTGCAACGCGACCTCTTCCAGCTTCTTGGCGATGTCCAGCAGCGGGTCGTTGATCCCCAGTTGGCCAAGCACCTCGTCGCAGGTCTTCTTGAGGATCGTCGCGCGCGGATCGAAGTTTTTGTAGACGCGGTGTCCGAAGCCCATCAGCTTGAAACCGCTGTTCTTGTTCTTAGCCATGTCGACGTACTTCTTGTAGTCGGCTCCGTCGTTCCGAATTTGTTCGAGCATCTCCAGCACGCTCTGATTGGCCCCGCCGTGCAGCGGTCCCCACAACGCGCAGATGCCGGCGGAGATCGAGGCATACAAGTTCGCCTGGCTGCTGCCGACGATGCGGACGGTCGAGGTGCTGCAATTTTGCTCGTGGTCGGCGTGCAGGATCAGCAGCTTGTTGAGTGCTCGCACCCAGACGTCGTTGACTTTGTATTCCTCGCACGGGATGGCAAACATCATCCGCAGGAAGTTCGCGCAGTACGACAACTCATTCAGCGGATAAATCGTCGGCTGGCCGGCCGACTTCTTGTAAGCGTAGGCGGCGATCGTCTTGGTCTTGGCCAGCAGCCGAATGATGTTCTGATCGGAATCTTCACCGGCCACGGTCGGATAATACGTCGAGAGGGAGGCGACCATCGACGAGAGAACCGCCATCGGGTGAGCGGTCGGCGGATAGCCTTCGTAAAACTTCTTCATGTCCTCGTGGATCATGCTGTGTCGCGTCAGCTTCTCACGGAAGACGCCCAGTTGCTGCGGAGTGGGCAGCTCGCCGTAGATCAGCAGGTGCGAGACTTCGACAAACGACGCGCTTTCCGCCAGGTCGGCGATGTCATAGCCACGATACCGCAGAATGCCCTCTTCGCCGTCGATGAAGCAGATCGAACTCTTGCAGGCTCCGGTGTTGCCGTAGCCGGAATCGAGCGTGATGGCCCCGGACTTGGCTCGCAGAGAAGTGATGTCGATTCCGACTTCTCCTTCGCTGCCGACGGTCACGGGCAGGTCGTAGTCAGTACCGTTCAGAGTTAATTTGGCGGTATCCATGAGTCTTCCGAAATCCTTCTCTTGGGGCCAATCAACCAGGCGCTGGGCGATAGTGGGTTTCAAACGGGGCGGCATTGTGATGCCCGTTCTCCGAATTTTCCAATCTGCTGATCCCGACAACTCCGCGTTACTCGATCGTCAAAAACTCGTTGCTGTTGAAGAGCACTCGCACCAGCGTCGGTGCGCCGTGCTGCTGGGCAAAGCGACGGAGTTCACCCGCCTCGGCGGCCGACGGCTTACGTCCGAAGACTTGCTCGACGAGTTGAGCGACCGCTTGATTGGTCGCCTCTGCGGCGTTGCGGAGCGACTTGTCCGCCAGCCGCTCCGACATCCGCAGCATGAACGAGTTGTTGAGCAGCGACAGCGCTTGCAGCGGAGTGGTCGTCACCGCTCGTCGCGGAGTCTTCGTCGAGGGATCGGGGCAGTCGAGCACTTCCAGAAATGGATTGCGTCCCGAACGAACCCACGTCCGGTACAAACTGCGACGATGAAAGCTGACGCCGACCGGATCGACGATGTCATAGAACTGCGAGTTGAACGTGAACGTCGTGAAGTCGTGATAGCCGGGGCCGCCGACGGTTGGGTTCAGTTCACCCGCGACGCTGAGCACCGCATCGCGCAGAGTCTCGGCATCCAGCCGTTGCGGACTCTTGCGCCAGAGCAGCCGATTGCCGGCATCCTTGTTCGCCGCATCGACTCGCGGACGCGACGACTGGCGATACGTTGCCGAAGTCACGATCAGCCGATGAATGTGCTTCAAACTCCAGCCGTGATCCATCAACTCGGCGGCGAGCCAATCGAGAAGTTCCGGGTGACTCGGCCGACCGCCGCTGAATCCGAAGTCGCTGGGAGAATCGACGATCCCCACTCCAAAGTGGTAATGCCACAACCGATTGACGATCACGCGAGCGAGCAGCGGATTACGGCGGTCGGTGATCCAAGTCGCCAACGTCTTGCGACGTTCGGCATCGCTCGCCTCTTTCGGCAACGCGAACTCGTAGGCGGTTTCATTCGGGCCGACCGCCGCAAGCCGATGGCCGATCGCCGTGATCCCCTCCGCGGTCACTTCGTCCGCCGGAGTCGCCGGATTGCCGCGCAGCAAAAGATGCGTGGCTTCCGGGTTCTTCGGCACAACGGCATAGATGCGATTCTCACTGGCTCGCGCGAGTTGCTTGCGAAGATGCTCGGACTCGAACTTCCGTTGAGCGCGTTCAATCTTCAACGCCTCCGGCAACTGAGCCAACAGTTCTTGTTCAGAGATCGCGTCGGTGAAGACACCGGCCGAAGCAGCGACCTCGGCGGCCGTCAGCGCGCGGTCGTACAAAGCGGCGCGGTCGATCGCGGCGGCGAGCATCTTGCCTCCGCCAACCGGACTGTGTCGCAGGCCGAAGATGATCTGTGACTTCTCTGGCTCGAAGGTGGCCGGGCCGTTGCTCTTGTACGGCTGACCGTACAACTGGCCGTTGCGATAGCCGGTGATCGTGCCGTCTGCGTCATACACGATCGCGATGTGGACGAGCCGCTTATCGGCCTCGGCCTCTTCGGGAGCTTGAAAGCTCTGCGTGCGAGTGAAGCCGTTGCTGCCGGCCATCCAGCGTTTGGGTTCGCGTTCGGCGAAGACGATCGAATCGAACGTCCCGCCGTCGAGCGTTTGGATTGTGATCGCTCCGCCGCCGGATTGATTCAGGTGATCGAGTCGCAGCCAAACTTCGAGCGTCTTCGCTTTGATCGGCTGCTTGAGTGGTGCGGTCGCGGCGAATGCCAACCGGCCATTGACCAGCAACGCACCGTCTTTGACCTTCGTGCCGTTCGCCGTGACGTGCAGTTCGCCGATGGCGTCTTTCAGATCCTCGTTGAACTCCCAACGCGCGATCGGTTGCGGTGGTGGAACCTTCTTGTCGAAGCGTGTGCGCCGCTCGGCCAGAATTGCTTTCCGAGTCTCCGCTTCGATCTCGGTCAGCCGCGCGGTCACGGAGTTCAGCTCGCGGTTCAAGTCCGCCACGGTCTTCTGTTGCGATGTTCGCCAAGCGTCATCGCCAGCGGGAACGTCACGCTCGCCGTGACGGACGCCCGCCAACACGGCGGACAGGCGGTAATAGTCGCGCGTCGGGATCGGATCGAACTTGTGGTCGTGACACCGAGCACAATGCACGGTCAGACCGAGGAACGTCTCACCGACGGTGCTGACGTAGTCTTCCATTTCATCCTGCCGCACGACCGCGCGCATGGCCGCGCTTTGCTGCGATTGACCGACCTCGTCATACGCCCCAGCCACGAGAAATCCGGTGGCGATGACCGCTTCGGGATCATCCGGCCGCAGCACGTCGCCGGCCAATTGCAGCCGGACGAACTCGTCATACGGCAGGTCTCGATTGAACGCGCTGACGACCCAATTTCGAAACCGCCACGAGTTCGTTCGCAACTTGTCCCGTTCAAATCCCTGGCTCTCGCCGAAGCGAATGATGTCCAACCAGTGCCGCGCCCAACGCTCGCCGAAGTGCTGCGAATCGAGCAGCCGGTCCACCAGTTTCTCGTAGGCTTGCGGCGAATCGTCCTGCTCAAACTCGGCGATCTCTTTGAGCGACGGCGGCAGACCAATCAAGTCGAACGCGAGCCGCCGGATGAGCGTCCGCTTCTCGGCGGGCGGCGACGGCGAGAGTCCTTCCTCGGCGAGCTTCTTCCACACGAAGTGGTCAATTGGATTTTCGATTTTCGATTTTCGATTTTTGATTTCGGGCACCAGCGGCCGTCTCACCGGCTGCAACGACCACCAGTCGTATCC
The DNA here is from genome assembly GCA_046156195.1 of Planctomycetaceae bacterium. Lineage (GTDB taxonomy): Bacteria > Planctomycetota > Planctomycetia > Planctomycetales > Planctomycetaceae > SXKJ01. The sequence goes on from JBJXEX010000133.1 coordinate 7,128, forward strand.
GGCACGGGCACTCGTCGTGAAGGCGAACGGATCAATCGGCGACGTGCCCCACTTGGCACCGCCGTCGATCCACCGTCGCAACAGTTCGACCTCTTCTTTGGGCAGCGGCTTCTTGGGAGGCATCTCGCCGTCACGCACGCGCTGCCACAACAAACTGTCGGTCGCTTTGTGGGGAACAAGTGCCGCTCCCGACTCGCCCCCCTTTGTCGTTGACTCGATTCGCGAGAGATCGAGCCTCCCTTTCTTCTCGGTCGCGTTGTGGCAATCCAGACAACGACGAACCAACAGCGGAGCGATCTCGCGATCGAAGGTCACGGCCGGCTCTGCGGCAGCGACCGCAAGGTTGTGAGCCACGGCGAGGAGGCCGCCCAGCAACATCGGACATCCAACACGAGTCGTCACAGAAGGCTTCCTCAAAACGTGAGAGGGGCGACTTTCAGAGACCAAAGACTCTGAATTGCCAATCATAGAAATCGCTGATGAATTCAAATCGCTCCGCAAGGAATGCCAAGGGGACGTAGAAAACCCTGAACACCGATTCGAGACGATCATAGACTCCCACCATCTTAAGTCCCCAAGTGACAGGACCCGGACTCAAGACATAAGCGCCAAGGACCGCGACGAAGATCAACGCGACGCGACAATTGCCGTTGGCCGAGCGTTCGCTGGGTTCACGCGATTCGTGATCATCGGACATGGCGGCAACTCCTTGAATCCCATTCGATCCCGGCTACCAACGGTATTTCGCCGCTTCGTTATGACTGCCGGATTTTGGTAGCATCGCCGTCCGTCCGACAACCCTGCTGCGGAACCTCCTGGAAAACCATCACTGTGTCGCTCCCAACCTGCCGGTTGTCATTCTTCGTATCAGGTCGCAGGTCTTGTTACGATCACTGCCGCACCAACAACCTCATTCGATTTGTGGAGCGCTGACATGAGCACCGTCACGGAGATTCTCGACCATGCTTTGCAACTCGAACCGGCGGATCGTGGCCTGATCGCTCATCGCTTGATTGCCAGCCTGGACGCCGAGTCGGCCGAGAATAACCAGCCCGAAATTGATGAAGCTTGGGAAACCGAAATTCTGCGTCGCTCGGAAGACCTGCGTTCGGGCCGGGTCCAGGGAATCGATGGTCGCGAATCGGTCGCTCGCATCCGTGCCGCTTTGGACGCCAGGAAAAAGTCGTGAAGATCGCACTTACACAACTCAATCCCATCGTCGGCGACCTGCGCGGTAATGGCGCGCTCGTCCGCGCAGCAGCAGAGAAGGCGGTGGCACTTGGTGCCGACTTGCTGGTCACGTCGGAGTTGCTCATCAGCGGATATCCGCCGAAGGATTTGTTGCTTCGCGAAGGGTTCGCTCATGCGTGCGACCGGGCGGTGATGGCTCTGGCGAAGGACTTGCCGCGCGGATTGGCGGTGCTGATCGGGCATCCGACGAAGTGGGGCGCAACGGAAGGTCGCATCGCCAACGCGGCCAGCTTGCTGCTCGATGGCGAGGTTCTCGACACGATCCACAAGACCTTGCTGCCGAACTACGACGTGTTCGATGAGCAGCGTTACTTCCGCCCCTCCGAGCGAGTGCGTCCAATCGAACTGCGGGGGATCAAGCTGGGAGTTCACATCTGCGAAGACGCTTGGTTTGGCGAGCCGAACACGTTTTATCACGAGCGACCGCTGCAACAGGTCGATCCCGTCGCCGAGTTGGTTTCGTTCGGAGCCGACGTATTGATCAATCTCTCGGCCAGTCCGTTTGAACGAGACAAGCCGCATCGCCGAATGAACATCTTGCGACGGCATGTCTCACGGCATCGCAAGCCGTTTGTGTTCGTGAATCAAGTCGGAGGGAATGACGATCTCGTGTTTGACGGCAACAGCCTGACGCTCGATTCGGCGGGGAACGTGATCGAACAACTCGCGCCATTCGGAGAAGACCTGCGAGTGATTGACCTGTCTTCCTCTCCCCCTCTCCCACTTTCCCACTCGCCCCCTCTCCCGCACCGCCCGCGCGAAGCCGATCTCCTCGACGCGCTCGTCCTTGGCCTGCGCGACTACCTGCGGAAGAGCGGCTTCACCGACTGCGTGCTGGGACTCAGCGGCGGCATCGACTCGGCGCTGGCGGCGTACATCGCGGCGCAGGCGGCGGGCCACGAACACGTCCACGGATTGCTCATGCCCAGTCGCTACAGCAGCGAACACAGCGTCGGTGATGCGAAGCTGCTGGCCGACAACTTGGGCATCGACCACGCCGTCATCCCGATCGACGAGATGCACCGCGCGTATGAAGCGACGCACGTCGTCGGAGCCGACCTCGCCAGTCAACCGGGTGGTCTCGCCGACCAGAACTTGCAGGCGCGCATTCGCGGAGCACTCGTGATGATCCGCAGCAATCGGCATGGTTGGCTCGCACTGGCGACGGGCAACAAGAGCGAGTTGGCGGTCGGCTATTGCACGTTGTACGGCGACATGGCCGGCGGCTTCGCGGTGTTGTGCGATCTCTTCAAGCGGGATGTCTACGCCGTCTCGCGATACATCAACGAGGTTCGAGAGGGCCGCGAAGTCATCCCGCTCAGTTCGATCACAAAAGCTCCCAGCGCGGAACTCGCACCGGATCAGTTCGATCAAGACACGTTGCCGCCGTACCCGATGCTCGACGCGATCTTGGAAGGCTTGATCGAACGGGAAGAGTCGGTCGCGACGCTCAGCCAAAGCGGCAAGTTCCCGGCCGAGACCGTGCGCTGGGTCGCCACGAAATTGGATCGCAACGAATTCAAACGCCGGCAAATGCCACCCGGCATCAAGCTCACCTCACGAGCCTTCGGCAGCGGACGACGTATGCCGATGGCAGCCAAGTTTGAGTTCTGAGCCAACAGAGATATTCTCAACGAGGGAGTCTGACCATGACCGTTGCGACGACCATTCCGCTGATGACCTACGAAGAGTTCATGGACTTGCCGGATGACGGCTTGGATCGTGAACTGATTCGGGGAGTTGTGAAAGTCCGAGGAGAGGCGACCAAGATGACTCGTCGTAGCCGGAAGCATTGCCGTGTTTCGTCAAAAGTCACGGCCGCTCTCGAAATCTGGATGGCGACTCAGCCACAGCCGCGTGGCGAAGTTCTCGTCGGCGAAGCGGCGTTTCGACTGAGTGACGAATCCGATTCGGGTGTCGGAATTGATGTGGCCTACGTTGACAGTGATCTCATCGCGGACACGGACGAGGATGCCTTTGAAATCGTCGGCCCGCCGACGTTGGCCGTCGAAGTTCTGTCCGCTTCCGATCAGCATCGCGACATCGTCGAGAAGATCGAGCTGTATCTGGAAGCCGGAGTCCCAGTGGTGTGGGTGATCGACCCGGACTTGAAAGTGGTGCATGTCCATCGCCCGAACGAAGAGCCGATCAGTTTCAACATTCGGCACGAGCTGACCGCTGAGCCGGACTTGCCAGGCTTTCGCATAGCGGTCGCCGATCTCTTTGCTTGAGGGTGAGGGGTCGGGTGTGCGAATTTCAGAAATTGCCGCCTGACGGTTTTCCACTTCCCACACTCGCAACGGCAATTTCTGAAATTCGCACACCCGACCCCGTCTTCGGATAACGCACGGTCGCAACGAAATCAGCCGGAACGCGCTAGCGTCCGGTTCGGAAAGTGGAGAGACGCTCGAACCGGACGCTAGCGAGTTCCGGCTGATGATTCTTGATCGACACTAAACTCGCACGGTCACTTAGCGGAGTCGCTCTGATGCCCAGTACCGCTCTTGTTCAAAGTCCTTCATCACGCTGCGAATTCGGCATCGCCTGGACCGACATCACTCCGCCGGTCGGGATGTATCACCGGATGTGGGGCGCGGCGGCACATGATCGCTCGACCGGAATTCATCGGCCGTTGCGAGTCACCGCCGTTGTGATGCGGCCGTTGGATGGCGGGCCGCGAACGGTGCTCGTGTCGCTCGATCACTGTCTGCTGCGAGCACCCGATATGGAGGCGTTGCTCTGCGAGACTTGCCGGCGGACAGGGTTGAGCCGCTCCGAGTTGCTGATCACGTTCTCACACACGCACTCGGCGGGATACTTGTCGCGCGACCGAGCCGATTGCCCCGGCGGTGAGTTGATCGGCCCGTACCTCGACAGTTTGCCGAGCAAGATCGACCAAGCGTTCCGTGCCGCTCTGGCTAACGTCCAACCGGCGACGCTGACGTATGGCTCGACGACGTGCGAGATGGGTTGTCAGCGAGACTACTTTGATGATGAGCGCGGACATTACGTCTGTGGTTTCAATCCCGATGCGGCGGAACCGCTGCCGTTGAATGTGGTGCGAGTGACGACTCAAACTAACCCGACTCCATCTCGTTCCCACGCTCCGCGTGGAAACGTCAGCGTTGACGCTCTGCGTCCGGTCGGCAATCCGTCACTCGAAATCGTCACCACCGACGATGACGCGGAGCGTCGAGACTCGCGTTCCCACGCGGAGCGTGGGAACGAGATGAATCCCTCGCTCACGAATCCCTCGCTCACGCTTCGGGTTAGTTTGGTTGCGACGATCGTGAATTATCCGTGTCACACGACGACGCTGGCTTGGGAGAACACGCTGGTCAGTCCCGATTACGTCGGTGCGTTGCGCGAAGTCGTCGAACGCGAGACGAATGCGCCGTGTCTCTTCTTGCTCGCGCCGTGCGGGGACATCGGGCCGCGCGATGGATATGTCGGCGACACGTCGGTCGCCGATCGCAACGGGCGGCAAGTCGGATTCGCCGCATTGAGCGTTCTGGCAGGGATGAATCCGGTCGAGACCGATCAGGTTTATCTAGGCCCCGTGTATTCGGGAGCGACGCTCGGCAATTGGCGGCATCAACCGTGGGACGCTGCGCGACGCGCGAGTACCTCGCTCGCGAAACACGCCGCATTGGCGGTGCCGCTGCCGTATTTGGCTTCGCTGCCGAAGCTCAGCGAGGCTGAACCGCTGCATCTCGAATTGATCGCCGCGGAACAAGCGGCTCGTGATGCCGGACGGCTCGACGAGGTCGCGACCTTGCGAGCGAAGGTCGAACGACAACGGAGATTGCTGGACCGCATTCGGCCGCTACCGCAGGGAGAGACCTATCCCTGTCCCGCTTGGGCGTGGCAATGGGGAGATGCGTTTTGGGTCGCCGTCGAGGGTGAGCCGTATCACTACTTTCAATCCGAGTTGCTGCGACGCTTTCCGAATCGACCACTGATCGCCATCACGCTCGGCAACGGCACGAATTGCAGTTACCTGCCGACGCGCGAGGCGTACTCAAAAACGCAGCTCTATCAACCGGAGGTCGCGCTGCTGGCTCCAGGAAGTTTGGAAACGCTCACCGACGCGATCGGCTGTCAGTTGGCGGAATGGGATCGCTCGTAGTGACCCGATTCATCGGGGCGTCGCGTTCCCACGGTTCGTGCGAGAACGCCTGTTTTGAAGCTCCGTGTCGAGTGAGCTCACGACGAAGTTGAGAAGACCTCGAGCCGCGACCGTGAGGGAGCGGTCCTAAGACCCCGTCGAACATCAACACCGGGTATTGATGTTGGACGGGAATCTGTCTTCCTCCGTGCTCCGGCCCTGCCATCCGTGCGGTCGCTAACGGTGGTGAAGAATCGCAGAAGACGAGTTGCCGCACGGATGGCAGAGCCGGAGCACGGAGAAAGACGGAGCTGGGAAAAATGCCCTGACTGTTCGCTGCCGTCAAAACACGAAGTTGTTCTTGGAGAAGTTCTAAGTCCTTGAAACAACCGCTTCCTCACGGTCGCGGCTCCTTGTCCTTAAAAGCTCGAGACTTCGCTGAGCGTGGCAACGAGATCACTCAGACTCCGCTGGCTTCTTCTTGGCCGCCTTCTTCTTCACGGCTTTCTTCTTCGCCGCCTTCTTCTTGGCGGGGCCGAGCGCGGCGGTGGTGGTCTCACCCTTCGGTGCGGCGGCCTTCTTGCGGACCCCGCTTCGTCCGCGTCCCTTCTTCTTCGATGGACCTTGTGCGGCGCGTTCGGCGAGCCAGATCAGCGCTTCGTCGAGCTGCACCGCTTCCACCGGGCGGTCCTTCGGAAGTGAGGCGAAGACGTCGCCGTGTCGGACGTACGGGCCGTAGCGGCCTTCAAAAATTTGGATCAAGGCGTCGTCGTCGGGATGCTTGCCGAGATCTCGCAGAGCGGTCGGTGCCGCCTTCTTACCTTTCGGCTGCTTGATCAGTTCGACGGCCGAATCGAGTTCGATGCTCAGCACGTCCCCTGTCTTGGGGATCGATCGGAACGATTTGTCATGCTTCACATACGGGCCGTAGGGGCCGATGCTGGCATAGACCGGCTTGCCGTCATCGGGATGGAGGCCCAGTTCGCGAGGCAGAGACAACAGCTTCAATGCCACGTCAAACGGCATCGTGGTGGGGTCGATGTTCTTGGGGACGCTCTGCCGCTTGGGCTTGGGGGCCTCGGGGTCTTTCGACATCTCGCCCACTTGCAGATACGGCCCGAATCGGCCGCTTAACAAAAAGATCGGCAGCCCATGTTCGGGATGACTGCCGATCGACTGCGGGCCTTGCCGCTTGAGTTCCAGCCATTTCTCGGCAAGCTCATTGGTGATGTCGGCGGGAGCGATGTCATCGGGGATCGACGCCGTTTCCGGTTCGGGACCGCTCCCCGCCTTTTGCAGGAACGGTCCAAAACGGCCAACTCGGACTTTGGCCTCGACGCCGTCCAATTCAATTGTGCAGGCAACGCGCGGGTCGATCTGTTCTTCGCGGCCTTTGACTTGTTCGTCGAGTCCGTCCGCTCCGCAATAAAACTTCTGCAAGTACGGCAGCCGCTCGGCCTGACCCGCCGCGACCTCGTCGAGCTGCTCTTCCATCTGAGCGGTGAATTTCACATCGACCAGATTCGGAAAGTTCTGTTCGAGCAGCCGCGTGACCGCGAACGCGGTGAAGGTCGGGATCAGTTGATTGCTGACTTTGCGAACGTAACCCCGATCCTGAATCGTGCTGATGATGCTGGAGTAGGTCGAAGGCCGGCCGATGCCATCGGATTCGAGTTCTCGGATGAGCGTGGCTTCCGTGAACCGCGCGGGTGGCTTCGTTTCGTGCTTGAGCGAATCGAGCTGTCCCAGCGACAACGGTTGCGATTCTCGCAAAGGGGGCAGCGCGTTTTCTTGATCGTCGAGCGCGGCATCTGGATCATCGACCCCTTCGACGTAGGCTCGGAAGAAGCCGGGGAAATCGACGTGCCGACCGGTTGCTCGGAACTCGGCATCGGCGGCGGTGATCGTCGCGGTGATGAACGTCAGCCGCGCGTCGGCCATCTGTGTGGCCATCGTCCGCATCCAGATCAGCGTGTAGAGCCGAGCCGACTGGCCGAACAAGCCATGCTCGTCGGCGGTCTGCATCTGCGTGCCGGCGGGACGGATCGCTTCGTGAGCCTCTTGAGCACCCTTGGCCTTCGTCGTGAATTGCCGAGGGGTCGGGCTGAGATATTCCTGACCGTACTTCTCTTGGATACGGCCACGAGCGGCTCCGATCGCCTCGCCCGACAGGTTCACGCTGTCGGTTCGCATGTAGGTGATGAGCCCATCCTCGTACAACCGCTGAGCAATCTGCATCGTCTCCTTCGACGACATGCCGAGCTTGCGATTGGCCTCTTGCTGCAACGTACTGGTCGTGAACGGCGGGTACGGCCGGCGGATTTCGCTGCGATCCTTCACGTTACTGACGACCCAGTTTGCATCGGCCAGCCGGTCTCGCAACGCCTCGACGTTCGGCTGGTCGAGCAGCAGCACGTCGGCATTCGGCTTGAGCTTGCCGTTCGTCTCATCGAAGTCCTTGCCGCTGGCGACTCGGCGACCGGCGACGGTCGCGAGTTCGGCCGTGAACTTCGTGGAGGTGTCCGTCAACAACTCGGCCTTCAAGTCCCAATAGGTCGCGCTACGGAACGCCATGCGTTCGATCTCGCGAGTCACGATCAACCGCACGGCGACCGACTGCACTCGCCCGGCCGAGAGCTTCGGCGCGATCTTTTTCCAGAGCAGCGGGCTGAGCCGATAGCCATACAGCCGATCGAGCACTCGCCGAGTTTCCTGGGCCGAGACGAGGTTCACGTCCAATTCGCGCATCGCGCCGATGGCGGCTTGAATCGCCTCTTTAGTGATTTCGCCGAAGACCATCCGCTTGACGGGGACTTTGGGCTTGAGCACCTCGGACAGATGCCAGCCGATGGATTCCCCTTCGCGGTCTTCGTCGGTCGCGAGGATGAGTTCGTCGGCGTTCTTGAGCGCGTCTTTCAGCTCGTTGACGAGTTTGCGTTTCTCCGGCGGGATGACATAGAGCGGCTGAAACCCTTGCTCGACGTTGACGCCGATCTTGGCCCAAGCCTCTTGTTTGAGAGCGGCCGGCACCTGCGCCGCCCCTGCGGGAAGATCGCGAATGTGCCCCATGCTGGCGAGCACTTTGTAGTTCGCTCCGAGAAAGCCGCTGATCTTCTTGGCTTTCGCGGGCGACTCCACGATCACCAACGCTTTCGTACGCTTTCCGGCCACTCTGAGTACCTCATTCATTGATTGACGGCGACTTCTCTTTCGCCGACGGCGAATCCGATGCGCAACGCATCGGCCACCTTGTGAAGCGAGGGCAAGCCTTGTGGCTCGACCCTTCAGGACTACAATCCGCCGGTTTTCCGACCGGCCAAAGGCGGACATACCTACTCGGCCATTTCCGCGCCTGTCAAGGAATGACCCCCACTCCAGTTTTTTTCGACTCCGTCTGACAGAGGTGTTCCTCCATGGATTCGTTGAGTTTTTTCCGCCGTAATCTCAAGCCGCTGATGGCCGCCATGACGCTGATGGCCATGATCTCATTCCTGTTTTTGGATGACAGAAGGTCGGGAGGTGGGGGTGGCACGTTTTTGGTTCCCGTGATTTTGGCGTTCTTGTTCGGCGGCGGAGCGTTCGTCTGGGGCACCCGCAAATCCAAACAGAACGAGTACGGCACAATGGGAGCCGTCGTCGGTGCGGTGCTGGGCCTGGTCATCACGCAGTTCGGCGGACGCGATACGACCCAACAATCGCCGATCGCCGGACTCTCGCAGCGGGAGATCGCCAACCTCAAGAGCCGCCGCAAAGCCGCCAACGACATCCTCGCCGAAATCTTTCTGAAGTCGCATCCGGTCCCGGATCAGTTCGCCAACAACGAGGACATGCGGCGGTTTTACCAAGCACAAATCTTGGGACCGCAGTTGCAACAAATCCAATTCAGCTTCGGAAACAGCGACGCCGAGAAGGACGTGATCTTCGGCGACTTGCTGCGCCGCGAGGCGGCCCGACTGGGGATCAGCGTCAATGACGATGCCGTGAGCGACTTCATCAAGATGGTCAGCGAAGGAAATTTCACCAAGAGTATGTTCCGCGAAATCAAGGAGAAGCTGCGTTTCGGCGACCACTACATTTACGAACTACTGCGGGACGAACTTGCCGCCCGCATGGCCGCCGAAATGACTTTCCCGCGAGCCGTCACCACACCCCAGCAGCGCTGGCAAGACTTCCGCAAGGTCAACGTCAAGCAGTCCATTGAGGCGACGACCATTCCGGTCAAGGACTTCACCAAGAGCATTCCCGAACCGACGGACGACCAACTTCGAGCGTTCTTCCAGAAGTACTCAGAGAAAGCTCCCAGCTTCAAAGGGGAGCCGGGCTTCTTTCAACCGACGCGCGTGCGGCTCGCGTACCTCGAAGCCGACTACGACCTGCTCGAAAAGAAAGTTGAGCAGCCCACCGACGAGGAAGTCGCGAAGTACTACGAAGACAACAAAGTCTTCTTTGAGGATCGCACTCCCGCCAAGACGGACGAAAAGAAAGACGAAGCGACCGAAGGTGATGACGTTAAGAAACCGGACGAGAAAAAAGACGCTGACAAGAGCGACTCCGACAAGAAAGAGGCCGACAAGAAAGACAGCGACAAGATCGACGCGGATAAGAAAGACGGCGATAAGAAAGAGGCCGACAAGCCCGCCGATCCGACGAAGGGTGACGACAAACCCAAAGAACAGAAACCGGCCGACAAGTCACAACCGGACGGCTCACAAGGTGCCGCTGGCGATGACAAGGTCGCCGCCGACAAACCCGACGAACCCAAGCCCGCCGACAAGCCCAAGAAGGCCGAACCGAAAACTGAGGACGATCCGAAAGTCGCTCCCAAAGACGACGCCCAAAAGGATGACCCGAAGGCGGAAGACAAAAAGGCGGGAGACAAACCGAAACCGGAGACCCCCGACTCGAAGGACAAGCCTGCCGCTGATGCTGACAACCTCGATAAGCCCGGCGCTAAGCCGGATGATAAGACCGAGGATAATCCGGGCGATAAACCCGACGATAAGACGGCGAAGAAGCCGGAACCGAAATACAAGCCGTTCGAGGAAGTGAAGGACAAAATCCTGGATGACCTGCTCCGCGAACGGACCCTCAAATTGATGAAGTCGCGAATCGAGAAGATCATCGGCGATCGAGACCACGGAATGCGCCGACTGGGGTCGTACACGATCGCCGCCAAAGGCGAGAAGCCACGTCGCTCGCCGGAGGCCGTCGCCTCCGAGTTGAAAGAGTTTGCGGAATCGCTCGACCTGAAGTACGGCGAGACGCCGCTGCTCTCCGCCGAGGAGCTGAATAATCAAGCGGAAGACTACAAGCTCGGCCGTGCCACCGATCCGATGGACGAGACCTTTAACCGACAAGGCCCGGTGACCGTCATTCAGCGTGTCTACGGAACTGGCAACGACACGACGTTTACTCCCGAAGTCGCCGAGGATCCGGGAACCAAGAATCGGTTCGCCTACTGGGTCATCGAGCGAGTTGAAGCACATGTGCCGAAGTTCGAGGAAGAAGGAATTCGGCAGCAGGTGGTGAAAGCCTGGAAGCTAGACCAGGCCGTGCCGAAAGCCGAAGAGCGTGCGAAAGCTCTTGCCAAGTTGGCCGCTGACGGAAAGAAGTTGACCGAAGTCATGGCCGGTCAGACCGTCACCGGCGACAAGGAGGGATTGCAACTAAAGGTGATTGAGTCTCCAGGGAAATTCGCGCATTACACGATGTCGGGGCGGTCGGCTCCCGGACTCAATCCGTTCCAACCGGGAAATGAACGAGTGGAACTGACACAGATTCCCGGCCTCGAAAAACTCGGTGACGACTTCTTCACGGCAATCGATCAGATGAAGCCGGGGACGACCGCAGCGATTCCGAACTTCGATCGTTCGGCCTTCATTGTCGTCCACATCACCGACCGCGAAGAAATCGCCGCCGAGGAAAACGCGCCGCAACGTGCCGACTTCCTCAAATCCTGGCTGTTCAGCCCACCCGCGAGTGAACTGGCTAGCAACAGTTTCTTCCCGCTCCGCCGCGAATGGATGGAGTCCATCGAGAAGAAATACAACGTGAAGTGGCCAGTGAAGTAATTTTTGATTTTCGATTTTTGATTTTTGATTGGAAAGCAAGTGGCTGTTCCCTTTCAGATCGAAAGTCGAATACCTCAAACCTCAAACGTCACATCGAAAATCAAAAATCGAAAATCAAAAATCAAAAATCATCGTCCTCGGCTCGATCAACACTGATTTGGTGATCCGTTCGCCATCGTTGCCTCGGCCGGGTGAAACGATTCTTGGGGGGGAGTTCTATCGCGCGGCGGGAGGCAAAGGGGCGAATCAAGCCGTTGCCGCGGCGCGATCGGCGCGCGAGCCGGTGATCTTCCTGGCGGCCGTCGGTGGCGACTCGTTTGGACACGAATCGCTCGACGGTTTGCGGGCAGAGAATCTCGATTTGCGGTTTCTCAAAGTGGTCCCCGGTCAGCCATCGGGAGTCGCGCTGATCCTCGTTGATGTCGGCGGTCAGAATCTGATCAGCGTGGCTAGCGGCGCGAATCTGCATCTGCGGCCGGACGACGTTCATGCGGTCCCGAAAGAGGTGTGGCAGGACGCACGGGTGTTCGTCGCCTGTTTGGAGTCGCCACTGGAAACGGTCATGGCGGGACTGCGCCGTGCGAAGCAAGCCGGGCTGACGACGATCGTGAATCCCGCTCCCGCCGATCCAGAGATCTTGTTTGCCGTCGGCTTGCGAGTCATCGACGTTATCACGCCGAACGAATCGGAAGCCGCACTGTTGACCGGCCACGAAGTCCGCTCCGCCGATGACGCGGAGGCCGCCGCGAGACAGCTTCAAACGGCGGGTTGTTCGCGAGTCATCATCACGCGCGGTGAGCACGGCTGCTGTGTGCTCGACGGGGATCGGATCGAACATCTCGCCGCGCCGCGTGTGGAAGCGGTCGATGCCGTGGCCGCGGGAGACGTCTTCAATGGAGTGCTTGCGACGGCCCTGTCCGAAGGCCGAACGCTGATCGACGCGGCTCGCTGGGCCACCACGGCCGCAGCAATCTCCGTGACGCGGCGCGGGGCGCAACCGTCAATTCCGACGCGCGGTGAGATTGAGGCGCGATGGACTCCCGGATGATGAGCGATGGAAATGGATTCGTCGGCGGGAGGCAAATCGCCCGGGCTTGGCTTCGCCAAGCGGGGATGTCGTTTGTATTCTCCGACCCGAAAGTTTTCCGGTCATGGAGTGACCGGTCTACTTGATTGCCGTTCGCGTCAGCGATGCCTCCCGCAGTGTGCCCTCGGAGTTTCACAATGAAGTTTCGGTTTCCCATCGTCATCATCGACGAAGATTTTCGGACAGAGAACACATCGGGGTCGGGCATTCGAGCGCTAGCGGAAGCAATCGAACGGGAGGGGATTGAAGTACTGGGAGTCACCAGCTACGGCGACCTGTCACAGTTCGCTCAGCAGCAGAGCCGGGCCTCGGCCTTCATCCTGTCGATCGACGACGAGGAATTCACGCCGGGGCCGGAGCTTGATCCCGCGATGCTCAATCTGCGGGCCTTCATTGAGGAGATCCGCCGCAAGAACGCGGAGATCCCGATCTACCTCTACGGCGAGACTCGCACCTCGCGGCACATCCCCAACGACATCCTGCGCGAACTGCACGGCTTCATTCACATGTTCGAGGATACGCCGGAGTTCGTCGCTCGGCACATCATCCGCGAAGCCAAAGCCTACACCGACAGTCTGCCTCCGCCGTTCTTTCGGGCGCTGGTCCATTACGCACAGGATGGTTCGTACTCGTGGCATTGTCCGGGACATTCGGGGGGCGTCGCGTTCTTGAAGAGTCCCGTCGGCCAGATGTTTCATCAGTTCTTCGGCGAGAACATGCTGCGTGCCGACGTCTGCAACGCGGTCGAGGAGTTGGGCCAATTGCTGGATCACACCGGCCCGGTCGCGGCCTCGGAGCGGAACGCGGCACGCATCTTCAACGCCGATCATTGCTTCTTCGTGACCAACGGCACGTCGACGTCCAACAAGATGGTCTGGCATTCGACGGTCGCAACGGGCGACATCGTGGTCGTCGATCGAAACTGCCATAAGTCGATTTTGCATTCGATCATCATGACCGGAGCCGTGCCGGTGTTCTTGACGCCGACTCGCAATCATCTGGGGATCATCGGCCCGATTCCGTTGGAGGAATTCTCGCCGGAAAACATTCAGAAGAAGATCGAAGCGAACCCGTTTGCTCGCGCGGCGCAAGCGAAGCATCCCGATCGCATCCCCCGCATCCTGACAATCACGCAGAGCACTTATGACGGCATCGTCTACAACGTCGAGACGTTGAAAGAGATGCTCGACGGCAAGATCGGCACGCTGCACTTCGATGAAGCCTGGCTGCCTCACGCCACGTTCCACAGCTTCTACAAGAACATGCACGCGATCGGCAAAGACCGTCCGCGGTCCAAGGAGACGATGATCTTCGCGACGCATTCGACGCATAAGTTGCTGGCGGGCATCTCGCAGGCGTCGCAGATTTTGGTGCGCGAATCCGAGACGCAAAAGCTGGATCGGTACATCTTCAACGAAGCCTATTTGATGCACACGTCGACGTCGCCGCAGTACGCGATCATCGCCTCGTGCGACGTCGCGGCCGCGATGATGGAACCTCCCGGCGGCACCGCGCTCGTCGAAGAGTCGATCGCCGAAGCCCTGAACTTCCGCCGGGCCATGCGCAAGGTCGAAGAGGAATGGGGCACCGGCTGGTGGTTCAAAGTCTGGGGACCGGACCTCTTGGCCGAAGATGGCATCGGTCAGCAGGACGACTGGATTCTAAAGGCCGATGACGAATGGCACGGATTCGGCAATCTCGCCCCCGGCTTCAATATGCTCGACCCGATCAAGGCCACGTTGATCACGCCCGGCCTGCACGTCTCCGGTAAGTTCGCCGAGACCGGCATTCCCGCGTCGATCGTGACTCGATACCTCGTCGAGCACGGCGTCATCGTCGAGAAGACCGGCCTGTATTCATTCTTCATCATGTTCACGATCGGCATTACGAAGGGCCGCTGGAACACACTGCTCAGCGCGTTGCAGCAGTTCAAAGACGACTACGACAAGAACCAACCGATGTGGCGCATCTTGCCGGAGTTCTGCCAGCAGTTCCCGCGTTATGAGGGGATCGGCCTGAAGGATCTCTGCCAGCAGATTCACGACACCTACAAGTTGTGCGACGTCGCGCGGTTGACCACCGAGATGTATCTCTCGGTGATGCAACCGGCGATGAAGCCATCCGACGCCTTTGCCAAGATGGCTCACCGCGAGATCGACCGAGTGGAGATCGACCAACTCGAAGGCCGCGCGACCGCCGTGCTGCTGACGCCGTATCCGCCGGGCATCCCGCTGCTGATCCCCGGCGAACAGTTCAACAAGACGATCGTCGAATACCTCAAATTCGCCCGCATGTTCAACGAGCGCTTCCCCGGCTTCGACACCGACATCCACGGGCTTGTGGAAGAGACCGTCGAGGGCACGCGGCGCTACTACGTCGACTGCGTGCAATCGACCGACACGAATGGGGATCGTTGAGAGGCTCGCCTTGTGAGCCGAACGCACTAGTGGTCCGCCAACTTTGGATTGCTGAGTTGGGTCGTTTTGTGGGATGAACCGCGATTGACGAGCGGATTCTCATTTCAGGAGCGACTCATGGGCAAGGAAGCCAAGTTTGTAGTTCGGCT
>JBJXEX010000134.1:0-3878 GCA_046156195.1 Planctomycetaceae bacterium
CCCCCCCCCCCCCCCCCCCCCCCCCCCCCCCCCCCCCCCCCCCCCCCGCGCACATCCACCTCGCAAATGCAAAGCACCATGCCTAACAAAGTTCGCATCGCCATCATCGGAGCCGGCGCGGTTTCCGATTACCACCACGTCCCCGGAATCCGCATCGACAAACGCTGTGAGTTGGTCGCCGTCTGCGATCCGAATGAGCAACTGCTCAACCAGCGGCAGAAGGACTGGGGACCGACCAAGAAGACGACTCAGTTCGAGGAGATCGCGGCCGACCCGGACATCGACGCGGTCATCATTGCCACGCCGAATTTCACTCACAAACCGATCGCGCTGGCCTGCATCGCCGGCGGCAAGCACGTCATGTGCGAGAAGCCGCTGGGCCTGAACTTCTCGGAATCGGCCGAGATGTTTCGAGCGGCTCGCGACAAGAACCTGCGGCACATGACTGCGTTCACCTACCGGTTCGCTCCGTCGATGCGGTATGTCCGGCATCTCGTGAAGAGCGGATCGCTCGGCCAACCGCGGCACTTCCGTAGTCAGCGGTTTCTCGACTGGCCGGAGACCAGTTGGGGTTGGCGGCAGTACAAGAATCTGGCCGGGGCGGGCGACCTGTTCGACATGACGATTCATCGCATCGACTTCTCGATGGACCTGATGGGACCGATCAAGACGATTTGCGGAGCAGTCGCTCAATTCGCCAAGCGAGAGAAGACGAACGACGGCCAAGCGTGTGCTCCGTCGGAGGTCGATGACTGGTCTTCGCTGATCGGCCTGTTTGAAAACGGTGCGACCGGCGTGTGGGAGGGGAGCACGCTGATGAAGGGGCATCACAACAACGGCTTCGGCTACGAATGGGCCGAGGTCAACGGCAGTGAAGGCTCGGCCGCTTATCAGCTCACCGACCCGAACAACATTGTCATCGGTAAGCACGGCGGCACGATGCAGAAGCAAGCGGTGCCGCGCGAGTTCCTCGTCATCCCCGGCAGCCCGCGCAATCCCAGCGAGGGTGTCCCCAGCACGGTCTTCCGCTACGACCTCGTCTGGGAATTCGTCAGCGCGATCACCGAAGGCCGCGACTGCGTCCCCGGCTTCGATCACGGAGCACTCGCTCAAGCCGTTGCCGACGCGACGCTCGAATCGTTTGAGAAGAAGACCTGGGTCAACATCGACGCGAAGCTCGCGTAATCGCCAAGTCGGAAATCCCATGTCCAGTTTGATCGGGACTTTGATATCGTGTTGTCTCGATCCGCAAATTCTCAACTGACCGGCCGCCGAACATGACCACGCTGACGATCCCCGAACTTCTGGAGCGCATCGAATACCCCGATTGCGATGGGCAGCCTATGTCAGACAGCACCTTGCAGTGGTTTTGGATGGTACTCATCAAGGAAGGCTTGGAGGCTTTGTTCGCCGACGATCCGAATGTGTTCGTGGCGGGGAACCTGCTGTGGTATCCCGTCGAGGGAGACAATCGCTTGCGAGCCGCGCCGGACGTGTTTGTCGCGGTCGGTCGGCCCAAAGGCGATCGCGGCTCGTACATGCAATGGCGCGAAGGTGGGCAGCCACCGCAGGTCGTTTTCGAGGTTCTCTCGACCAGCAACTCCTTCGTGGAGATGCTGGAGAAAAACGACTTTTACGACGACCACGGCGTTGAAGAGTTCTACATCTACGATCCTGCCCGCGGCACGTTGCGCGGCTCGTATCGTCACAATGGAGTTTGGCAGCCGATTCCCTCAATGCAGAATTGGGTCAGTCCGCGACTGAAGATCGTCTTTCGGCTGGAACAGGGCCGGTTGATCCTGACAGGTCCAGACGGTCAGCAATTTCTTTCGACGGTCGAACGTGTTCGCCAACTGAAACATGAAAAGGCTCAAACCGATCGTCAGCGCCGAATTGCAGAGCAGGAACGTCAACGCGCTGAGCAACAACGTCAACTCGTCGAGCAGAAAACTCAACTCGCCGAGCAACAACGTCAACTCGTCGAGCAGAAAACTCAACTCGCCGAGCAGCAACGTCTGCTTGCCGAACGTGAAAAAGCTCGTGCCGATCGTTTGGCGGAATTGTTGCGTGCCTCAGGAATCGATCCGGATGCTGTGGAATAGCGTGCTCTCGAAAGATTCGTCATGCCATCCACTCTCAAGTCGCTGGTGCAGTCCCGGCATCCGTTGATCTCGATTGAGACGCGGGACGAGGAACATGCTCTCGAACTGGTGCGTGCGATCGCCAGTGAGTTGTCTCGGCCGCTTTATGAATGGTCGATGACGTCGGGGATGCGGCAGCTTGATAAGAAGGGAGTGTGGCAGCCGGTCGCGATGCAAGCTGGTAAGTCGTTGAAGATCTTCACTCCGATCGCGGGTGCGGACGAGAAACCCGATGCGGCCAAAACGCAGCTCGTGAAGAAGGCCGTCGAGGCGCTGACCGTGGTGGTCGAGGTCTCGAACAGCGCGATTTACGTCTTCAAGGATTTGGGGCCTCACGCCAGGGACGCTCATGTGCAGCGATTGTTGCGCGACGCGGCCAGCTTGGCGGAGACTCGCCGGAGCACGGTCATCTTGGTCGATTCGGGTTCGCTGCCCGACGAAGTGCGACGATTGGCGGTTCCGTTTGATCTGGGCTGGCCCAGCCTGGAAGAGTTGGAGCAAGTCGTCAAGCAGACGTTCTCGCGCATTCGCAAAGACAGCCTGCAAGAGATCACCGCGACGCTGACTCGCCGTGAGATGGATCATCTGGTTCAAACTCTGCGCGGCCTGACTCGAACGGAAGCGGAGCGCGTTGTGGCGTCGGTGATCTACCAGGATTTCTCGCTGTCGGGGAAGGATCTTCCGGCGGTGTTGGACGCGAAGCGATCCATGCTCGGTTCGGCGGGCACGTTGGAGTCGATCGCCGTGGACTTCACGATTGAAGACGTCGGGGGCTTTGAGAATCTGAAAGGATGGCTCAAGCAGCGGCGCGGCGGGTTCAGCAAGAAGGCTCGTGAGTTTGGACTCGTGCCGCCGCGTGGCATCTTGATGTTGGGAGTTCCCGGCTGTGGCAAGAGTCTGTGTGCGAAGGCGGTCGCGGCCGATTGGGAGATGCCGTTGCTGCGGCTCGATCCGGGAGTGCTCTACAACAAATTCATCGGTGAGACCGAGCGGCAACTGCGCGACGCGCTCGCTCAGGCGGAAGCGATGGCTCCGGTGATCCTCTGGATTGACGAGATCGAAAAAGCGTTCGCGTCCGCATCGGGAGGATCGGCGGATGGCGGCCTCTCGAAGCGAATGTTCGGCTCGCTGCTGTCTTGGATGCAGGATCATCGGCATCCGATCTTTCTGGTGGCGACGGCCAACGATATCTCCGCATTGCCGCCTGAACTGATGCGCAAAGGCCGCTTCGACGAGGTCTTCTTTGTCGATTTGCCGACGGCCGAAGCGCGCATGAATATCCTCTCGATTCATCTGCTGCGCCGCGAACGCGATCCCGCGAAGTTTGATTTGGCTCTGCTGGCCGATGCCTCCGAAGGCTTCAACGGTGCGGAATTGGAGCAAGCCATTCTGGGATCGTTGTACGGAGCCTTTCAGGAAGGCAGCCAACTGGAGGACCGCCACATCGTCGATGAGATGTCGCGAACTCGCCCGCTCTCGGTCCTGATGTCCGAACGGATCACCGAACTCCGCGACTGGGCGAGGGACCGCTGCGTGTCGGTGGATTGAAGACGTTCGGTCGTACTCACGACGCTCGCTCGAAATCGTTTGGATGGTTATTTCTCGTTGGCCGCACTAGTGGTCCGCCAACTTTGGATTGCTGAGTTGGGTCGTTTTGTGGGATGAACCGCGATTGACGAGCGGATTCTCATTTCAGGAGCGACTCATGGGCAAGGAAGCCAAGTTTGTAGTTCGGCT
>JBJXEX010000139.1:0-4347 GCA_046156195.1 Planctomycetaceae bacterium
TGTTTTGGAACGCCCCGACGGGAGCCGAAGCGATCCTGCAAGTCCGCGCCGCCGCCCTGAGCGACGACAACCGCCTCGTCACTCATCTACAAACCCGACGCGGCTCCCCCTTCACTAGAAAACCCAAACCCCGCAAACTCTCGAAGGAAAAATCAAAGGCTGACATGCACCCTGCATGAGATCGTTATCGTTGATAGCGATAGTTCTTGAGCAAGAAACCCCAAGTTCCAAGGCACAATGACCAATGAAATCCGAAGTTCCAATTTCCCAAATCCGAACCGAGCATTCCGACTCAGAGTCCGAGTCTTCACGGCTACGACTCATTGGGATTTAGTCATTGGTTATTCATTGGACATTGGAATTTGGACATTGGACATTTGCCGCTTCGCCGCGCTAAAGTTTCCCGGCACTCGTCACCGAACCACCGATACGAAAGATGTTATGACCGTCACTCGTCGCGAACTGCTTGGCACCGTGGCTGCGACCGTCGGCCTGAGCACATTTCCGTCCGCGGTCTCCGCTCAACAAACGGAATTACGAAGTCGCAATCGGATCGGGATCTCGACCTATTCCTTTTGGCACTTTATCGGCGAGCCACCGCTGGTGGAGACGTGCCTCGAACTGGCCGCCGATATGGGCTTTGATGGTGTCGAGATTCTGCACGTCCAAATGGAAGAGGCCGCCAAAGCGCGGGGCGGTTCCGTGGACAAGCCGCGGTTGCGGCGAATCAAGCAACGTGCCTTCGCGCTTGGATTGGACTTGATGGGATTCTCGACCCACCAAGGCTTCTTGACTCCCGACGCCGACAAGCGGCAGAAGAACATCGAACACACCGAACGCTGTTTGGAGTTGGCTTATGAACTCGGCATCCCGACGATCCGCGTCAACACCGGTCGCTGGGGGACGAGCAAAAACTTCGACGAGCTGATGGCCAACAAAGGGATCGAACCGCGTCTCCCCGGATACACCGACGAGCAAGGCTTCGAGTGGGTCATCGACAGTTTCGAGAAGCTCTTGCCGAAAGCCGAAGCGTGTGGCGTGGTGATGGGCCTTGAGAATCATTGGGGCTTGGGACGTGAAGCGTCGGGCGTGCTGCGAGTGATCAACGCACTCAATTCACCGTGGCTGCGAGCGACGCTGGATACCGGCAACTTCCTCGAAAACATGTACCCACAAATGGAGAGCCTCGCGTCCCATGCCGTGCTGGTGCAGGCGAAAACTTACTTCGGCGGCGGTGAGTGGTACTCGCTGGAAATCGACTATGCCCGCGTCGCCGACATCCTCCGCAAGGCGAACTATCGCGGCTACATCTCGCTCGAAATGGAAGGGAAGGAAGCTCCGACAACCGCCATCCCGAAGAGCTTGGAAGTGCTCCGACGCGCCTTTGAGTGAGGGCGAGGGATCAGGCACCAGACAATGGATGACCAAGTTTGGATTCCACCTCAAAACAGGGGAGCGTGGCCAGCGTGGTTATACCTCGCGCGGTGTCGAATGAGTCGTAATAGTCCGACAGCGCACTTTCGTAGCCGTGTTCGCGGTGCCGACGTCAAGAGCATGATTCAGGACTTATTCCGGCTCTTGAAACCCACGCTGGCTGAAGATTCTGAAAACTGACGCCACTATTCCAGATACAAACCGTTCTGCCGAATGTATTCCTCGACCGCGCGAGGCACTCGGAATCGCAAGCTGCGTCCCAATCGTGCTCGCTGACGAATCTCCGTGGCCGAGAGGTCGATGGCCGGCATCGTGACCAGTCGCACGCGATCGCGGACGCTTGGTCCCAAGCGACTTTCCAGATAGGACCAATCAGGCGGCGGGCGATGTCCGCGATTCACGGCCACGATGGTTGCGAGTTCGAGAATCGCGTGCGGCTCGCGCCACAGCGGCAAGTCCGCCAGTGAGTCGGCTCCCATCAAGAAGAAAAGCTCTCTGTTCGGATGCTCGACGCGCAGGTGTCGTAAGGTCTCAATCGTGTACGACGGGCCGCTCCGTTCGAGTTCAATCCGGCAGACTCCGAACCGCGGATCGCCGGCAACCGCGAACTCCAACATCTCCGCCCGTTGTTGGCCGGTCGCAACCGCACCGCGCGGTTTGTGAGGTGATTGCCCGCACGGCAGAAACAACACGCGATCGAGTTCACACGCTTCGCGGCAGGTCTCGGCCAGCAGCAGGTGCCCGAGATGCACGGGGTCGAACGAGCCACCGTAGATGCCGAGTCGCGTTGGTCGTTGGTCATCAGTCATAGATTGCTCACTTCGTTGGCCGTGCGACATTCTGGCGAGCGCGGTGCGTCAGCCCAATGGTTCACGCGGAAAGGGGGGTGAAGATTTCGAACCGCGACCGTGAGGGAGCGTGGGAAAGTGAGATTCTTTCGGGCAGCGCGCCCTGTTTGAGATTCGGAGACGCCTGACTCGATACGGCTGGCGGTACGTCGATGAACCCGGCGAGCGGGGTGGCGTCAGCCACCGGTGAATTCACCCGCTCAACCGAGGAGCTGACGCCGCCCGCTCGCCAGGGTTTTCTAGAACGAAACAAGGAGCTCTCATGCACGCGGAACGAATCCTGAGTTTGCTGGGACCGAACGTCTGGTCCAACGAGCCGGTGTTGGAAGTCTGGCTTCAAACAGACAACGAATGCGAGTTCGATGCACGAAGTCATTCGGCGACTCACTCACGTTTGGCGCGGGAGCGATCATCGTTCGTGGCTTCGACGGATTCGCCCCAGCAACCAACGAACGATTGGGCCGAAGCGGAACCTTGTCAGGTGTTGCAACAGTTGTGGCTCGCGTTGCTGCGGCGAGCGGGTGAGCCGCAGCAACGCGGCTGGGTTCGATACACGCGATCGGAAGAGGTTGCTCAATGTGCGGTCGAGTGCGGCGACGAACTGATTGCGAAGCGGTGCTTGGAACTGGCCCTGCGTTGGTACGCGTCGGCCGCTCGTGAGGAAACTCTGCCGTTCGCGGAATTGCTGAGCGACTTGCGTGAGTTCGCCGATGACCGCCGCTTGGGACGGATCACCGGGCCGATCGTCTCTGCGGCGCGGGCGCGCGGGATTCCGGCGTTCCGATTGGACGCGGAGAGCTTGGTGCAATTCGGACAAGGTTCGCGTCAACGCCGAGTGCGCACGGCCGTGACCGATCAGACCGGCTTCATTGCCGAGGCGATCGCTCGCGACAAGCAGCTCACCAAGAGCTTGCTGGCTCAACTGGGATTGCCGGTGCCGACGGGCCGTGCGGTTGCCGATGAAGAGGATGCGTGGGCGGCAGCGATGCAGATTGGTGGGCTGGTCGTCGTGAAGCCGCGAGACGCGGATTTCGGCAACGGTGTGTCGCTGCGTCTGCGAACGCGCGAGGACGTGACCGCCGCCTATCGTCACGCTCGGACATTCAGCGAAGGGGTTATCGTCGAGCAACAACTCGAGGGCTTCCCGCATCGCGTGTTGATCGTCGGCGAACGGATCATCGGAGCGGTGCGTCGCGAACCCGCGCGAGTTGTCGGCGATGGACGACGCTCGGTGATCGAATTGGTTGAAGCTCTGAATCGCGATCCGCGCCGCGGTCCCGTTGAGGACAAGACCACGCCGTGGTTCCCCGTCGCCACGGATGCCAACGTGGAAACCGCGTTGGCTCATCAGGGCTGCGACTGGCAATCCGTTCCCGCCGTCGGACACGAGATCGACCTGCGTTGGCAAAGTTGCGACTGGCAAGGGGACCAGATGTTCGATGCGACCGACGAGATTCATCCCGATGTCGCCGAGTCGTTGATCGACGCGGTGCGGCTGATTGGACTGGATATCGCGGGCATGGATTTGATCGCGACCGACCTGCTCCGCCCGTTGGACGAGCAGCACGGCGGCATTCTGGAAATCAATGCCGAGCCGGCGATCCTGATTCACATGCGACCGGTCTGCCAACCATCGCGGCCAATTCCCGAAGCGATCGTCTCGCACATGTTCCCTCGGCCGGAGGAGGCTCACATTCCGATCATCGCCCTGCTGAGCGACACGCTGACGGATGAAGTCGGCGTCCGCCTGAATCGTTGGTTACAAGCCGACACTCCGCGAGTCGGCCGCGCATCACGCGACGGCCTGTGGCTGGGGCAACGCCGCTTGTGCTCCGAACCCAGTGACAATGCGTTTCGGGTTCGGTCGCTGTTGCTGCATCCGCGCGTGGACACCGTCGTTTGCCAGTTGTCTTCCGAGAGCATTCGACAGGAAGGCTTGCCCTTCGATCGTTGTGCTGCGGCGGTGTTACTGGGAACGCGGGGTCGGGTGTGCGAATTTCAGAAATCGCCGCTGTCAGCTTGGGATGTGGAGGAGTTGAGGACGGCGATTTCTGAAATTCGCACA
>JBJXEX010000436.1:0-48863 GCA_046156195.1 Planctomycetaceae bacterium
TTAGCCGGTGGTTGAGCGCAGCGACACCACCGGTATTTGACGCGAATGGCTTTGCATCCCGGAGGGATGCCAGCACGCGCTTGGCTGGCATCCCTCCGGGATGCGGGGACGTTTTCCTTCGGCATTCTGCGCTCAACCACCGGCTAATTGCTGCAAACCCTCCGGGTTAAAGACCGGTCACTCTGAAACGACATCGCCGCAAGGCTTTGCGCGGTGCTCGAAGAAAATGCTTAACGGCGTTGACCGAAGAGGTTGCGTTCTACGACGCACTGGCGGAGAACGGATCGGCGAAGGAAGTGATGCAGTCCGACCAACTTCGCCTGATGGCTCGTGAGCTGGCCGAGATGGTCAAGCAGATGCCCAAGCTCGACTGGACACAGCGGGAATCGGTCCGGGCGGACCTGCGTCGCAAGGTGCGGAGGTTGCTCGCGATGTACGGGTATCCGCCGGACCTGTCGGAAGACGCGACGCAGCTTGTGCTCAAGCAGGCGGAACTGTCGACGGAGGCGGGTGCGTAAAATCTCCAAATCGCAAAGTCATGACCACGCTCCGAATCAAACTTTGTCTCACCGCCTTGTTCCTGCTGTTCGCGTCGTTGGCCGCGTTGCGGGCTGGAGACGATGGGCGCATCGTCGGCGCGTTTCGCTGGGATGGCTGGTAAGAGATGGGACTGTGACCAAGGCGGTTGAGGCATCGCTTGGACAGCCGAAGTATCATTTCGCGATCGCCTTCCCGGCCCTCTTCGCCGGCTGCGGCACCAAAGTCGGCCAAGTCATCGGCGCGACTTCGCCCGATGGCACGGAAGTCACCGACCGCCCCGTCAACGCCGCCGAGTTCCTCACCACCCTCTGCCACATCCTGGAAGTGGACGGCAAGTCCGAATTCGATTCGACCAACACCAGACCCATCCGCGACGACGGCGTCATGGTCCCGCCGCTGGCTCGCACTACACTGTTCGATGAGGCCATCAAGCCAATTCTTGAACTCGTTCCGCACCTATCGAGTCCCAACCAACCATGATGAAACACGCTGTCGCACTCCTCGTCATCCTGCTGCTCACGCCACTCAGTGGATTGCTGGCGGCGGACAAACCGAAGGTCAACATTCTCCACATCCACGCGGACGACCATCGCGCCGACGGTTTGCGCTCGCTCGGCACTCCGTTGCTCCAGACGCCGAATCTCGATTCGCTCGTCGAGCGGGGCATGACCTTCAGGCATTGCTACACGATGGGCTCGATGATTGGTGCCGTCTGCACGCCGAGCCGCACGATGATGCTCACCGGCCGCTCGTGGCAGCGAATTCCGGGTGCTCCCGCAGCCACGGCCAACGCGAAGGATCCGACGACGTTCTTGCCGCGAGTCATCCAAGCCGCGGGCTATCAGACGTGGCACATGGGGAAGTACGGCAATGGGTTCCCGGCAGGTCTTTCTGAGTTTCAAACCAGCATCCGCGAGGACGCTCACGGCAAGTCCGCCGAGGAGAATCGTGCGCACTGTCCCCAGCGCCTCGCCGATGGCACGATCAAGTTCCTCAAGACACGGGCCGAGGCTCACGAGACGAAGCCGTTCTACATCTACCTCGCGCCGCCCGTCCCGCACGACCCACGCTCCGCCGAGCCGCAGTTTCACAAGCTCTACGATCCCGCGAAGATTCCGCTTTCGCCCGCATTTCTGCCGCAGCATCCCTTCGACAATGGCGAGATGACCGTGCGCGATGAAAAGCTCGCCCCGTGGCCGCGCACGCCGGAAAACACGAAGCAGCAACTCGCCGACTACTACGCCTGCGTCACCGGCTTCGATCATCACGTCGGGCGCATCTTTGCCGAGCTGAAAGCGACCGGTCAGTGGGACAACACGATTGTCATCTTCAGTGCCGACAACGGACTCTCTCTCGGCGAGCACGGGCTGTTTGGAAAGCAAAACTTGTATGAGTTCGGCGGCATGCATGTTCCGCTCGTCATCGCCGGTCCGGGGATCGCAAAGGGGAAGAGCGAGGCTCTCGTTTACCTGATGGACCTGTTCCCGACCTTCGTGGATTTCGCAGGCGCGAAAATCCACGAAGGGGTTGAAGGCCGGAGTCTCGCCGCGATCGCGACTGGCAAAGCCTCGAAAGTCCGCAACGTGCTCTACACCGGCTACCGCGACTGTCAGCGCGCCATTCGCGACGACCGCTGGAAACTCATTGGCTATCCGCTCGTGGACCGCACCCAGCTCTTCGATCTGAACAACGATCCGCATGAGCTGATCAACCTCGCCGACAAGCCCGAACATGCAGCGAAGGTTGCCGAGCTGACCGCACTGCTGACCAAGGAAATGGCCAGCCATGCCGACAAGTCCCCGCTGACAGTCGCCAATCCCAAGCCCGCCAAATGGACGCCACCCGCACCGGACGACAAACCAGCCAGAAAAGCCAAAAAGAAACCCACTGGCAGCGAATGAGTTGAACGCCACGGACTTGGCACGGCTGTGAGGCGCACCTGCGAGATTGGAGTCGAAGATTCTCAACGGCGAGCGATCGCTGACGGTCGAAGATTCATTCGGCAGTAGGCGGCGAGAAAGAGGACGCCAAGGAGAAGATCGACACCTCCCGCGACGAGCATGGTCAGGCTCACTCTGCCAAACCCAAACAGGGCGGCAACTGCGATCCCGAAACTCGCCTTCTCGACGATCGCGGGAATCATGATCGGCCTGTACCTGGCAGGATCGCCTGCAATGAGCAGGAAGACGAACTGCCAGGCAACAGCGACGCCGACGAAGCCGTAGAAGTATTCGGGATGAGTGATTGCCGGTGGGGAGTCTCGGCCGATCTGCTGCTCGAAAAAGTATTGGGGAAGCAAGACGATCAAACCATAGACGCCAGCGATCATGAAAACGCGCCGAGCGAAGTTCATATCACAAACTCCAATTTCAAGGTTCGTAAGATGCCGGCCTTTGCCTCGCGATGGAACGAGGGTCGGCTATTCGTCGCAGCGATGGACGGTTTGCGGTGAAAACGCCGGCAGGCAGACTGCGATGTATTCGGCTCCGTCCGCGCCGGGTGTGCTGTAGCGAACTCGCTCGCCGGCGAGCGTGATGACGGCTTGGCCGGCTCGGACTTCCAGCACGCTGTCGTGCGTCTCGACCCGGAGCGTGCCGCGCAACACGACGGTGATCTCTTCGAAGTCGGGTTGCTGCGCGGGTTCTCGCCAACCGCCGGGCGACACCATCCGGGCCACGCTGACGTTCTCGTGACCAGAGCTGACGCGCCCGGCGTATTCTTCGATTCGTTTGGGTTTGTTACCGGCGGCCGTGACGACCGTGGGAGCTTCAATGAGCGTGGGCATGGTGATCCTCATGGATTCGCGGAACAGAGTTTGTGATTGAGCATGCGAGCGGAACCTTGTTCTCCGGCATGGAACAACGGCAGATGGTCCGAGGAGACGAGGTCGAAGACCACTGCACCAACCCTCCCTCGCACGGCTCGCCAACGAAAACTTGCCACAGCAGTGAACCGCTCAGCGGTTCGGTCCGACTCCAGGGCGCGAGGCTGAGGATGCGGGACAGCAGGCAGTAACCCACGGTGACCAGCACCGTCGTGCCGATCAGCGGCACCCAGTAAATCCAGCTCATCCCCGGCAATGTTCCGCACAGCAACAACCCCACATAGGCGATTCTGATTTGCACCGGAAACGGCCGGAGTGCTCGGAGTCGCACCGCGTAGTAGCCACCCACGAGCGTGCAGATGCCGATGGCGATCGCCAAGGCCCAAGGATAGCCCGCCAAGTGCGCGGCGAGCAGCGGAATGGTCAGCGTCCAATGCCACCAACTCAGGTCCGTCAACACGGACCAGTTCATCGTGGCAGTCGACACGGCATCGCTCCGGGTTGGGAGTTTGCGCGGCAATTGCGTC
Organism: Planctomycetaceae bacterium; assembly: GCA_046156195.1. GTDB lineage: Bacteria > Planctomycetota > Planctomycetia > Planctomycetales > Planctomycetaceae > SXKJ01. The sequence goes on from JBJXEX010000436.1 coordinate 3,892, forward strand.
TGAGCGTTGGGGTCCGATTCGCCAAACGCGAGCGGCTTCAGCCGTGGCACGAACATCGGAACTTGGCGGCGATAGTTCTGGTACTGGCGACCAAAGTGCGCCACCAAATCACGTTCCTCGATCAGTGCGGCCAAGGCCATGTAGATGGTCAGCACTCCCGCAAAGAGCAAATGACCGACGGTCATGGTTGGCGTGGCCCAAAACGCGATGGCCCAGCCGATGTACAACGGGTGTCGCACATGCGCGTAAAGCGAGGGGACGCTAAACGGCAACGGAACATAGTCGCGGCCTTTCAAATAGAGCCACACCTGCCGAGTTCCAAACAGTTCGAAGTGGTCCAACAGCAAGGTGACGATCGGCACCAACAACCAGCCTCCGGCGAAGAGACACCACAGGGCCGTTCGCAGCAGTGGGGTTTGCACATCCCAAACCACCGCGTCGGAGTTTCACCGTTTGCAGAGCCGTCGGCCAACACGAAGAGGCTGTGAAGATTTAGAGCCGCCTCGGAGCGTCGTGCCGCATGGGCTGCTTGACAAGCTGCGCACGCGACGGCAGAAATGCCGCCGACTTCTTTCGGCTCGGCGCGCTGCCGAGTCCTCTGCTTTTAGAGACCGGAGCGATCTTGCGCATGTACGACCATTTGACGTTGATCAGCGGACGGGCCCACCGCCAGCTCGCACAAGAGATTGCCGATTATCTCGGCCTGTCGCTCGGTCCCTGTGCGATCACCAACTTTCCCGACGGCGAAATCTTCGTGCAGTTGGAGCACAACATTCGCGGCCGCGACGTGTTCTTGATCGAGCCGACGGGCCCTCCCGCCAACGACAACTTGATGGAGTTGCTGATTCTCATCGACGCTTGCCTCCGCGCCAGTGCCGAACGAATCACCGCCGTGATTCCGTATTTCGGCTACGCTCGGCAGGATCGCAAAGACGCTGGCCGAGTCCCGATCACCTCCAAGCTGGTCGCGAATCTGCTGACCAAGGCCGGAGCCGATCGCGTGCTCTGCGTCGATCTTCATGCCGCACAGATTCAGGGATTCTTCGATTGCCCCGTCGATCATCTGTATGCCGCCAAGACGCTCGATGCGTACTTCCAATCGTTGAAGATTCCGCAGGACGAGCTGGTCATCATCAGCCCGGATGAAGGGAGCATCAAACGCTCGTTGCAGCATCAAGAGAACATCGGCGGCTCGCTGGCGATCGTCGATAAGCGCCGCTACAGCGCCACCGAAACGAAGCAAGCCAACCTGATCGGCGGCCCCATTGATGGCAAGGTCGCGTTGATCTTCGATGACATGATCACCACGGCCGGCTCGATTGTCGGCGCGGTCAACGTCGTGAAGGCGCACGGGGCCGCGGAGATCTACATCGGAGCGACACACGCCGTGCTATGCGGTCCCGCCGTCAGTCGCTTGCGCGACGCGCCGGTCAAAGAGATTGTCGTGACCAACACATTGCCGATCGCCGTCGAAAAGCAGTTGCCCAATCTGAGACAAGTCACCGTCGCCCCGCTCTTGGGCGAAGCGATCCGCCGCATCCACCGCAACGAGTCAGTGAGCGGGCTGTTCGATTAGTCCGACTGCGCGCTTTCGTAGCCGCGTTCGCCAGAGCTTGTCGAATTTCTCCCCACTGGGCTTGCCCCAGTGGCTCGCGGGTTTCTGCGCTACGATTTTCCCGATGAATTTGAGTAGTGCAGAAACGCATGAACCCCTGAGGCAAGCTCAGGGGCGAGAAATTCAACACGCTCGCCAGAGCGTGGGTCGCGTTGCCCCACGCCCGGCGAGCGTGGCTACGGAAGCGGACTTTCGATCGCTTATCGCGTTTGACTCTCGCCCACAGTTTCGTTCATCGTCAGAACGCGAATCAGCAGCGGATGCTCCACCAGCGGCCGATCGTCGGTGACGAGGAACCTCGAATTCGATGGTCGGCGATGTTCGTCCCAATACGCGAGCAGTCGCTCGCAGCCGACTTGTTCGCATTCCTGGCGCATCGCGGCGTCCGTGGCGAGTCGGTGTTGAATGGTCGCCGCGTCAAAGCGGATCGGCGATTGCGACGCGACGATCATGTAACCTTGCCCGAACGTCTCGCAATGACGGAAGACCGACTTCGCCGTGCGGAGCACCATCATCGCCTGCTGCAATCGGCCCTGTGAGTTGCAGTAGATGCAATACACTCCCTCCGGACGCAGGCGGCTCCGCACCAACTCCATGTACTCTTTGGAGAGCAACGAGCTGCTCCCCGCCTGTTTGAGATACAGCGGCGCTTGCGAGATCAAATCGTAACTTTGCTCGCGCAGAGCCAAGCCGACGCGCGCGTCTTCCCACAGGATGCGAACCTTGGATGACGTCCCGACGTTGAGCGTTCCGGCGGGATTCTCGCGGACGACTTGAGCCAGCCCGGTATTGATTTCATAAGTATCGACGTGGCGAACTCCGTCCGAGTGGGCGAGGGTCGCGGCGGTGATCCCCGTCCCCATGCCGATCACGCAGCAGTCGAGATCCGACTCGGTCCCTGGATGGCACAGCAGCGGGATCACTCCCATCTTCCAGTTGCTGCTCCCGATGTGATCGTTCCTCAGCGAGAGCCGCGAATGCCACAGCCCATCCAGATGCACGTTGCGGTCTTTGTCGATCTCGATGACGCCGCCTCGGCTGTAAAGCACCTGCGACAATCGAGCCTGGTTGTGATGTTCGAGAACTGGTCCCAACAGAGCCAGCACCGCGGCAACGCTCAGCCAAGTTCGGTAGCGACGTGTGGACAGAGTGCCGGGGTCTGACCTCCGAAAGAGGATGGTCAGCGCGCCGCACGCTCCGATAAGCAGCCACAATCCGAACGCCGGTGGAAACTCAAAACCGATGAGCGTGGCCACGATCACGCCCAGGCAACTCCCGAACGTGTTGTAAGCCGAGTATCGCCCCACATCTTTTCCCCAGGACTCGGCACCGCTCGAAATGAGTTGCGTGTAGAGCACTCCAAACGCGAAGCACGGGGCGATCAAAACAACAAACAACGGTTGCAAGCGGATCATGCCCCCCGCCCCCACGGGAATGCCCCAGCGAGCCACGAAGTAAGCCGGCATCGCCAATGCCAACGAGACGCTCAGACGAGCCAGCCACTTGGGGATGTCTCGCGCGGTGCGACCTCCGTGAAAGACTCCGAGAGACCAGGTCAGCAGGAAAGCAGTCAACACGATCGCAAACGTGTAGGGCAGCGGCGTGAAAACCAATGAGGCCAATCGAAACAGGTACATCTCATAAGCCAGCGAAGCAAAACCCAACCAGAAGCCGGCCAGCAATCCGTAGCCGCACTCGCCAGAGTGCGGGCCGACCGCGTTCTGGTTAAGAACCGCTCCCTGATGGTCGCGGCTCAAATCTTCATCGCCGCTGGGTGTCATCAGCGGTGCGCTGGATGTCCCGCGGAACGAGACTGCCAGAACGAAGACTCCCGACAACCCATTCAATCCGACAGCCACCAGCAGCGAGACCCGCTGGCCGAACAACGGCAGCAAGACGAGGCTGCCGATCAATGCTCCGACCACCGCGCCCAATGTATTCAGGAAAAAGATCTGGCTCAGGAACCGCGTCTCTTCGCAGCGGAGTTGACGCTGTGAGGCTTCGGACGCCAACGGGATCGTCATTCCCATGAGCACGCACGGAACGGCAAACAGCACGCTCGCCGTGAGCGCGTAGAGCCATTGCAAAGGAATGCCTTGAGCCACCGCCAGCCGCTGGAAAGCCTGCGCCGACTGATGCAGTTCCAGCGTAAGCAGCCAACAGACCAACGCATTCAGGCCCGCCAGCGAAACTTCAATCCCCGCCAGCCAGCGCAGTGGATTCCCAATCCGCCGAGCCATCCGACCGGCCCACCAAGCGCCGATCCCCATTCCCAGCATGTAAACAAAGACAATGATCATCGAACTCACGGCATCGTTGCCGGAGAGGTAAATCTTGATCGCTCGTTGCCAGACGACTTGATTGATGATGCTGCTGACGCCGCTGGCCAAGAGCGCCAGCAATAAGACGGTCAACCGAGATCGAAACATCGAGTTCGCTCCTTGAGGGATGTGTCCGGTGCCTGACCACTGTTCGAGTGGGGCGGCAGAGTCGCCCAATCTGGCTCAAAGAGGCAAGATCGTTTCACCGCGACACCATCGGGATTTCCTAGATCGTGTGGTCGCGCACGGTCTGCCAATCGACATCGACCCCCAGCCCCGGCCGATCGGAAATCGTGACCAGCGGGCCGTCGATGGAAACGGGATTCGTCGCAATGCGGACCTCGTGATACGTCGGGCCGAGGATGTCGCCTGGGAACTCTTCAACGCGCATGTTTGGGCAAGCGACGACCAAGTGCATCATCGCGGCGGTGCCGACGTCCCATTCCAGATTCGAGCCGATGCTGCACTTCACGTTGTTCGCCGCGGCGAAATCGACGATGGCTTTCGACTTGCGAATCCCGCCGTTCTTGCCGGGATAGACGCTGATCAGATCGCAGGCATCGTTCCGAACGAGCTCGCGCGCATGGATCATGTCGAAGCACATGTCGTCGGCCATGACCGGTGGTTTCGTCTCACGCCGGACGCGAGCCAACGCGGCGTAGTCGCCGTCGTGAGTCGGTTGCTCGTTGAGCGCGATGTTGCAATCGGCCAGCGCGTGCAAGCAGTGAATCGCCGTGTGCGCATCCCAGCCGCAATTCGCGTCGATCGTCAGACCGAGGTCCGGTCCAATCGTCTCTCGCACGGTGCGGACACGGGTGATATCCGCATCGGCCGGGCCGCCGACTTTCACCTTGATCGTGGTGAAGCCCTCGCTGACGAGTTCGAGCGCACGGGCTTTCGCTCGTTCGGGTTCGTAAGCCCCCATTGAGAACCGGCAGCGGACGGTCAACGGTCGCACGGCTCCGCCGAGCAATTCGTAAACGGGTTTGTTGGCCGCTTTGCCGGCGATATCCCAGCAGGCCATTTCGATCGCCGACTTCGCGAACCAGTTGTGCCGAGCGGTCTTGTCCATGCGACGGTCGATCTCCGCGATGTCGGTGGGATCGGCTCCAATGACACTCGGCGCGAGCACGTTGTCGAGAATCGCCTTTGCGCCCCAGACAGTCTCTCCGCTCCAGTTGGGCATGACGGTCGCTTCACCGACCCCTTCGATCCCGGTATCGGTGCCGACTCGGATCAGCAAGTATTTCGATTCGGTATGCCATCCGAGCGCCGTGACCATGTACCGCGCGGGCTTGAGCGGAATGCGAACGGGAATGACTTCAACGTGTGTGATCTGCATGGGAGCTTTCTCGACCGTAGCCGCGTTCGCCAGAACGCGGGAATTGGGACCAATCCGCGTTCTGGCGAACGCGGCAACTTGGAATGACATTGGATACTTGCTTCGTCCGAATGCCGATCTCCGAATACCGTTTTTACCGATGCCAGAAAAACGGTATCACGGCGATCGGCAATCGGCTTACGGCAATCGGCCGGATCGAGCGGCGCGGTGACAGGCCGCACTCCACCAAGTGGCGGGTGAGCGAGACGGAGTCTATCCTCGCCCGCGCATTCGCCAACGCTCCGAACACGAGACGCCAACCATGAGCCAACCGATCGAGTCGCCGCTGACGGAACGTCCCTCGAATGTCCGTTACGGCGTGCTCGCGTTTCTGTGCGTGCTGACGCTGATTCTGTATCTCGACCGGCTTTGCATCGGTCAGGCACTCACGAATATCAAGAAGGAATGGAAACTTCAAAATGACGATATGACGTGGGTTCTCATGGCCTTCACGTTGTCCTACGCGCTGTTTGAAGTGCCGATGGGTTGGTGGGGAGACAAGTACGGTTCGCGCGGAGTGCTGACTCGGATTGTCCTCTGGTGGTCGGCATTCACGGCGTTGACCGGCGCGGCGCTGGGGTTGCCGTCGCTGATCGTGATTCGGTTTCTGTTCGGAGCGGGCGAAGCGGGCGCGTTACCGAACTCCGCCTGCATTTTGGCTCGCTGGTTTCCGATCGAGCGGCGCGGAATGGCTCAGGGAGCACTCAATGCTTCCATGCAAATTGGTGGAGCAGTCGCGCCGATTGTCACCGCGGGACTCATTCAAGTGGTGGGTTGGCGGTGGGCGTTCGCGGCGCTCAGCATTCCCGGCGTGTTGTGGGCAATCACGTTTTGGTGGTGGTTCCGTGACGAACCGCAAACGCATTCGGCGGTCAATGAGGCAGAGCGACAATTGATTCTGGTGGGGACCGTTCGCAGGTCCGGCGAGCACCCGAAGATTCCGTGGCGAGCCGTTCTCACGCACCCGCAGGTGTGGCTGCTGGGCTTCATCCTGTCCTGTTCGGCGTTCAACTCGTACCTGTATTTCTTTTGGTATCCAACGTACTTGAAGGAAGCTCGCGGGTGCGGGGACATTGAAGCGGGTTGGTTGTCGAGCCTCGTGCTGGCGGGCGGGGCGATTGGGTGCATGAGCGGCGGCTTCATCATCGACTGGCTGACTCGTCGCACGGGCGACCGATTTTGGTGTCGTCGCCGCTTGAGTTTTCTGGCGATGTCATTGGCTGCGGTGTTGCTGTTGATTGGCAAGCTGTGCGATTCGTCGCTGATCGCCTCGTTGTGGACGGCCGGTTCGTTCCTGTTGGCGGTGATGACGTTGGCCTCGTGGTGGGGAGCCGTGGCCGATCTCAGCGGCCCGCATCTGGGAGCGCTCTTCGGCTTGATGAATTCGCTGGGGGGATTCGGCGGCATGGCCTCGCAACGCTTCGCCGGTAAATTCGCCGTCTGGATGGAAGAGCACGGCTTCACCGGCCGAGCGCAATGGGATCCGATGTTTTACGTCTACGCGCTCGTCATTTTCGTCGGAGCGTTGGCGTGGATGTTCATCGACACGCGGAGATCGGTGGAAGATTCGCGGGCGGCCCGTGGCTAGCGCCAGCGGTTCATCAACTGTGTGGCTCCAGCGTCCATAGGACTCGGCCCAGCCCGAGTGTGATGGTGTCGGTGAATTCCAAACAGACGCTGGTTCCCGGCGAGAATGCCGCTCCGCCGCCGCCGATTAAGAGTGACGTCAGCGAACTCATGATCGGTTCGTGACCGACGAGTGCCGTCACCTCTGAAGACAGATTGGTCAGTCTCGGCAGGATCTGTTGCCAATCGGTGCCGAGCGCGAGCCACGCGGCGACGACTCGCGTCTGAGCGGGTAATTCCGCGACCGTGGCGAGGATGTCAGCGGTCTCCGTCGTGCGCCGCGCCGGACTGTGAAAGATGCAGCCGGGAGTTCCGCCGTACTGGACGATCGACTTGGCCACCGCCTCGAACTCGCGACGACCTTCCTCGGTCAGCGGTCGTTCGGCGTCCGGCAGGTGGTGGCTCGCCGCGGCGCGAGCATGGCGGATCAACAGCAGTCGCATCGCGTTCCCCAAAACTGAGCCGATGGCGCTAGCCACGGGCCTCGGTAAGTGAAGTGTGACGGCGAATCGCCCGACGCTAGCGCGTTCGGTTCACAAAGCGTTCATCGCCCGACGCTAGCGCGTTCGGCTCACGGGACGCGGGCATCGCACGGTTGGTGGAGAGACCAAAAAAGAAGACCACCCGTAGGTGGTCTTCCGAAGTTCGCCAAATCGTCCAACAAGAGTTACTTGCTGGCGGGGAGCTTGCCGTCCTTCAGCAGGTCGCCGAAGGTTTTGTCCGCGATCGCGCTCTTCTCTTTTTCCGTCGACTTCAGCCCTTCCTTGATCTTCTCGACGTCCTTCTCTTCCTTGTCGCCGAGAATCTTGGACAGCGCCTTGCCGTAGTTATTGCGATCCTTCTTCGTCTTGCCTTCGCCCGATTCGTGGCAGACGTTGCATGTCAACGCTCCGTCTTTGCCTTCCTTCTTGACGACGTCAGGATACATCGCTTCGAACTGCTTCTTGTACGGCATCCGAGCTTCCACGGTTCCGCTGAAGCCCATTGCCAGACCAGCAGCGATGCCGGTCACGATCACAACTCGCATCAAGCCCTTCATTGACGAACCTCCGATTCAGTTTGAGATTTCCCCAGCGGTGCGAGCAAACCGGCTCGGAAGCCCACCTAGCAGTGGGGCGATCCGGCGTCGCGTGTTAAAGGTTGCGTGTTCTTTCAGACGACCATTCGCCGGGAAACGAAGGGTCGGATTAGACTCCCACCCATCGGCAAAGTCAATTTGGTGGAAGTGGCCTCGAACTCATCTGACGAATCATCGGCCGGAGCCACCGCCGTTCGTTCAAAGAATCTCTTGCGGATAGGCATTCACCGAGCGAAAGGCTTCGGCGTAACGGACTCCGCAGGTCGCACCGCGATAAGCGGAAATACTCTCTTTGATTCGCATCGCTCCGTCGGGCATCGACGGATCAAACGGCTCGTTCCGCGCCAGGGCCATCAGCTTGCCGAGCCAAGCGATCGCTTGCGGCCATTCGTCGGTGATGTCCACTCTCGACACCGTACTCTCGGCCAAGCTCAACCGTTCCCGCGACGATCTCTTTGTGCCGTCCCGCCGCTGGCTTCCAGTTGGAGTAATCTCCAATCAGACTGAGAATCACGACGCGATGATTCTTCCGCACCGCCTTGAGCAACGTGCCGCTAATGCCGAACACGCCGTCGTCGTAATGGGCACCGATCCCCAGAATGGTTTTGGGCATATCAGGTTCTCCCTTGATTCGTCGGACCTCTCATTTCCGTTGGATTCGTCCGGCGTACCCGGCGGCCTCGTAGTCATCGGCCGTGCGGTTGAACGCCGCATCCTTCGCGTCGATGAGCGTCACGCGGCGCGGTGCGAGCAGGCCCAACGCTTCCGGGATGTCGAGCACCTTCATCACTCCCAAGAAGTGCGGGCCGTGACGATGCGTGCTCGGCGGATCGACGAGTGTGATCTCGGCGATGCAGGTCTCGAACAGTGCGGCGTACGCGCCGAGAACTCCCGCTTGTCCCTTGCCGACAACGGCGACCGAGAGTCTGTTTCCCTCCGCTTCGTGCAGCCAGCGAGCGGTCGCTTGTATGTCCCAGACTCGGCCGGCATCGACCGTGCGGCCGAGCAGCGCGTGCGCACGCTCGACATAGTTCGGCGGATTCTTCTGAGTCCACGCCGAGAACTCGCCGCTGCCGCGCGGACTGAGCACCGTCACCGACTGGCCTTCGGGCAATACGCCCTTTGTCCACTCAGGCAACTTGCCTTCCGGCTCATCGGCGTTGAGCACGACCAGCCACAATCGCTGCGGAGGAGTTTTGTCCGCTCCATCAACTGTGGGGCTGCCGTCCCCCGCTCGCCGGATGCTGGCGGCGTGGACCGAGACCTCGGCATCCGTTCGCAGGATCACGCGGCCATCGGGTTTCTCTTCACGGACTTCGGCGGCCGGGATCTCATCGGGCCACTCGCGGAAGACTCGGTCGAGCAACTCGCCGCGCAGACGCTTCGACCATGCGGAGTATTCGTCTTTGTTCTTCGGAGTCGTGGGCTTCGCGAGCATCACGAACGACTCGTCGATCTTCGCGTTGAGGCTGTCCTTCGGCAGGTCGCTCTCCTCCGGGAAGACGCGCAGCTCTTGGCCGGAGAACGGTGGCTGCGGCGGTTCGGAGACTTCGGCGTTGTCGGCTTTGAGGTGCTTGCTGATCCAGCGATAGGCCATCAACCGCAGCTCGACGTTGTCGCTGTGCCCGCCGGGTGTGACGCCGATGTCGAACAAGTCCCCCGGCTTCTTCTCGTACCAGTTGTAGATCGTCGCGAGCCGCTGGCGAATCCGTTCGTTGGCGGGCATCGGGAAGATCGAGTCGTAGCCGGAGTTCTCAAACAGCATCGGTCTCGGAGCCACCAGCGCCCCGATCGTCGTCCATTCCCAACGGTAGTTGTTGTAGAGAAACATGCAGTCGCAGTGACCGTTGCAGACCTTGTCAGTGACATAGCTTTGCAGATCGCTCATGCCGCTGACCGGCACACAGACTTTGACTCGCTCATCCGCCGCCGCGATCCAAAACGTCGCCGCTCCGCCGCCGCTGATCCCCGTCACCGCGATCCGTTCGGGATCGACCTCCGGCCGCGACACGAGATAGTCGATCGCTCGCACGCCGTTCCAACACTCGACCCCGGCCGACGTGTATCCCGCCGAATGCCACCACCAGCGGTTTTGGTTGTACGTCCCATGATGAATCCCGGCGACCTCACCGAGTTGCAGCGTGTCGATGATCAAGCAGACGAAGCCATGCGAGGCGAACCACATCCCATGTTGTTGAAACGCCGTCTTGTTGCCATCACGCCCTTTGCCCGAATGCCCGCAGACGTAAAGGACGGCGGGGAGTTTGTTGTGGCGCACGCGGCCCGCGTGCGTCGATTCAGTTTTTTCATCGGTCGCATTCTCAGACTCACCACGCACGCGAGCCGCGTGCGCCACATTCGGCAAATACAAATTCCCGGTGACATACAGCCCCGGCATCGATTGGAAATGGACCTTCTCAACGGTGAAGTTTTCGCGAGCCACCGTCCCCGTGACCGTCGCCTTGAGGGGTGTCCGCTCCGGCACCGGCCAGAGTCCGAGCATGTCCCAATACTGCCGCTTCAACTCCTCGCGCTTCGCCTCCCACGCCTCGCGCGAATCCGCCTCGGCCAGCACATTCAGGCTGAGCAGCTTCGTCTCGGCAGCCAGATATTTCTCGATGGCCTGATCGCCAGGAGGCGGCTCGGCGGCGGAAACATCTCCCAATTGAATGAGCAATAATCCGGCGGCAACCCTGATGAAAAACCGAAATGCGTTCATAGACCTATTCCTATTGTCACAAGGCGAATGCTCAGGAGTTATTGTAGGTTTCGAGGAACTCATCACGAATGACTCGGTCGCGCGGCGCATCAATTGGGAACTTGGCCATCAGACCGAAACTCCCGATTCCGCGACGAAGGCTTCGAGAACGTCATCGTCCTCGAAGACATCCGGCCCGAATGTCTCGAAATGAAATTGAATCGCCGATCGCACATCGTCCAGTGCCTCGTCGTAGGTGTCTCCCTGGCCCACGACGGCCCCTTTCAATCCCAGTGGATACGCGACATAGCCATCCGAATGCCTTTCGACGATCACTTTGGGGGCTTTCATACCGAATTGCCTTTTTCGCGAGATCAGTGACGAGAATCATTCCCAGGCCAGTATCTGGCCAATCTCCAGCGACGGCAACTCGATGACGGGACGTCGGCTCTGCTCTGCGACTCAGGGCGTTGTCCGTTGCCAAAGCCCCCAATACTTTCGCAACAGGCTTTGTCCCGTCGCGGAATGTTGATCGACCCAGACGAGCGGCGAATACGCGACTTCCAGCGCTTGGCGAGATCGTGCTGCGATCAAAGCCGAGATCCTCGACGCGGTCGGTGGCGAAGCCAGTGGACCACTGGCGGGAGAGCTTGGTCAAGTAAGGATCATGGACGCGGAGGACCATGTTGGCGGCAGGATCGTCGGCACGAGCCGAATGGCGGGACCGCTACTTCCCACATACAGCAGGCTGACCACAACGCCCCAAAGCACGGCACGGTAAAACGAGTTCATCACACGGTTCTCCAGAGTTCGGCGATGGGGCCGCCTACGGCATTGTCGTCGGAGAATGTTTGAGGTTTCACGCTCGTTCCGAGGAACCGTTCCGCGACGCGGGGGGCTTGTCGTGCGTCTGCTTCTGCAAGGGGTTGAAGTGGCCCGCTTCGTAGAACTCGCGAGCGAGTTCCGAGACTGGCACTCGGCGGGGACGCGGAAGCGGTTTCGTTTCATGCTCGCAGAGCCGGAGCAGGTCGTGCATGTTGATGAGCAGCACGAAATACGCGATGAGCGACTTCTGCCACAGGCCGAAGCTGTGAAACTGGATCGTCAGCGCGATCGCGATCGGCACCAGCATATGAGCGAAGACCCACCAGTTCTCCTCCTCCCACAGCTTGGCCGCGAAGAACAGCAGCATCCAGCCGAGCAACACGAATGAGGCCGCGATGTGCCAGCCATCGAACGAATCGGTCAGCGCGACGAATCCCAACAACGGCAACGCGGGAACGACGCCAATCAAGTCGGAGATGCTGCGAGTCCGAATCAGCGTCCAGATCCACTTCAGACCAATGAACGTCAACAGGCCGAACAGCGCGAAGCCCCACGTTCGATATGGCCCGTCGCGAAAAGTGCTCAGCGGTTCCGACAGCGTCCCTTCGGAGCCGTGCAAGCAGATCAGAATCAGGAAGAACGCGAGCGATGCGAGTCTCATGGCGGGTGGGTCGTTCAAAGATTTGGCGAGAGAAGCTACATGAATTTGCAAGTACCGGTCTTTCTCTGGTTCTCTTCGCGATCTTTGCGACCTTCTGTTCAAAACACAGATTTCAAATTTGGAACAGAAGGTCGCAAAGATCGCGAAGTGGAGCAAACCAGTTCAAAGAAACTTGTGAGACAGACTTCGAGTTATTCGGTTACGGCTTCGCCGGTCCAAGGAATACTGAGGGGCTGACTCGCAATGGCACTCACTTTGTCGGCAATGTCGCAGGCACACTCCGTGTGCCGTCGGTGTTTCTCAGGCTGACGGCACACGGAGTGTGCCTACTACGTTTCAAAGTGAGTGCCATTCGGCTGACGCCGCCCCGCTCGCCGTGTTCGTTGTAGGGCTACGGTCGTTTTTCCTGCGCGATGATTTGCCGTGCTCGCCAGATGGAGTCGAGCACGGCGGAGACGTTTTCGGGTTCGGAGAACGGACTCATGATGTAGGACTTCAAGGCGACGATAGGCTCGCCGTAGTCGGACAGGCGATAGCAATCGGTCAGCGAGATCACGATGCCTCGGCCTTGCAGAGCCTCGTTGTGGATCAGCTCGAAGATGCGGCGGTTGTAGGCGTTGTTGGCTTTCAATTGATGGCGGAAGTTCGCGTCGGTTTGTTCCAGCTTGGGGATCGAGAACGTATCGACGCCGTCGGGATAGACGCGAAACAGCGTGACTGCTCCGAAGTTGTCGGCGTTGAGCACCGTCGTTGAGGCGTGAGCTTTCAAGTGCGTCGAAAGCTCCGAGGCCATCGTCACCAGATGGCCGAGCAACGATCGCAATCCGTTCTTGCCGAACAACCGCAAGTTGGCGAGTGCGGCCATCGGTCCACTGCCGCTGCGAGTCGTCTCCAGCGTGAACTTGCCGGGATGATGATGTCCCGATTGGAAGAGGTACGGTGTCGCGGATTGATCGCGGGAGATGAGCTGCAACTCGGCCGAGTGACGCAGCAGGAACAAGCTGCTGACGTACGGAGCGAAGCCGGTCTTGTGGAAGTCGATCCCCAGCGAGTCGCTCGCGCCGAGATGCTTGATACGTCGCGCGGTGCCGGCGAGTGCTCGCATGGTGCGCGGTTGGAAGCCGAGCGGATTGGTCGTGAAGTCGTAGTCGTTGAAGACGCTCCAGGCCCAGCCGATGACCGCGTCCGCGTGGATGTGCGGCGTGTAGTCGAGGTCAAACTCGTCGCGCAGGCGGTTGCGAATCTCAATGATCGCGGCGAGGTCATCGAGTCCGAAGGCGTCAGTCGTCCCCATCGTGGCGACGATCGCTGCGACCTTGCGTCCCTGCTTGAGCAGATCGCGCAGCATCGTTTCGAGCAGACAAGTCCGCATTTCGTTTTCGGGCGAGGTCGGAATCTGCACGACGTTTTGTTCGCCGAGTCCCAGCCAGTTCGCGACGGTCGAGCAGGCGTAATGAGCACGCTCGGAACAGATGAGGACCGCCGGTTCTCTCAGTCCGGTCTGAGCCGTGCCGGGGCAGGCTTTTTCGAGGCCGATCTTGGCTCCGTAGAGCAACGTGCCGGTGCCTCCGAAGGTGAAGATCCCCGCCGCTTGCTCGACCGGATAGCCGACGAGATCCGCCGTCATCGCGGTGACTTCGACTTCGGCCACGGAGACTCGGCGGCCCGATTCGTCGCTGCACAAGTTCGGGTTGTAGATCGACGGCAACATCCCGCCGATGATGCTGGGGATCGTCGGTGCCGGGACGACGTTGATTTGTGCTCGCGGATGACCGGAGACGAACAGGCCGGAGAGATGCTCGACAAGTTCTTTGGTGACGTCCTCCAGCGTGCTCGGTTTGTCAGCGATCCGGCATTGCTTCGCGGCGGAGTAATTCAGCGTCTCCGGCTTGCCGAGCAGCGGGCTGACCGACTTCATCCGATCGACTTGATCGAGCGCTCGCAGAAACGAGAACACGAAATAAGCGTCGTGAACTTGATCGGAGACCGGCTGCGGAAACGCTTGCCGCAAGGTGTGGACGAGGTCTTGATAGGGAGCTGGCATGTGGTGCGTTTCGTCTTGTGGGTGATAGTGACGGTGAAATAGACACGTTTTGCGTGCTCGCGTCTATTTCGCAAAAACGGTAACACCCGCCGAGGCGGTGAAGATTTCGAGCCGCGACCATCAGGGAGTGGTGATCGTTCGGGACTTACGACCGCTCCCTGGCGGTTGCGGCTCTAACTCGGAGCGCGGGAACGGGATTCTTGGGAGAGGCTCATGCTGTGGTTGAAGCGACTGCTGACTCCGCCGTTGATTGTGATCGCGGCGTTTTTGATGTGGGCCGAGGAGTGGCTGTGGGAGCATCTCAAAACTCTGACGGCTTGGATCGGCAAGCTGCCAATCTTCAGGTGGTGCGAACGGCAGATCGTCCGGCTGCCGCCGTATCCGACGATGGGGGTGTTTCTGTTGCCGGGAGCGGTGCTGTTTCCGGTCAAGCTGGGAGCGGTCTGGCTGATGACTCACGGGCATGTGCTGCTGGGGATCGGCGTGATTGTGTCGGCCAAGGTGGTCGGGACGGCGTTGGTCGCGCGGTTGTATGTGATTTGTCAGCCCAAGTTGATGACGATCGGTTGGTTCGCTCGGCTGCACGACTGGCTGACGACGACGCGCGATCGGCTGTATTCGGCGATCAAAGCGATGCCGTTGTATCAGGCCGCGCGAGCGAAACTGTCGGCGATCCGGCAAACGGTCAGCCACATGCTGCGTGTGTTTCGCGGGCGGCGCGGGATCGGAGCGCGGTGGCGAGCGGTTCGGCGTTGGATGCGGCGACGTCGGCATCTGCGCCGACGACAATCGTTGGCTGACACCAACTAACACGACTGCGCACTTTCGTAGCCGCGTTCGCCAGAACGCGGGGTGCCCAGGCCCGCGTTCTGGCGAACGCGGCCGCGATGAGCGGGCTTGTCGAACAGCAATCTTTGAAACGTGGTTCTCACGAACTGAGCATCACCGCATGAACAAGAAGGGAATGCCATGCAGATCGAAACACGCGGCTTGATCTCTGACGTGGCCCAGCGGCCGGACAACGAGCGGATCAGCTATTTCACCGCGCTCTGCTCATTGCAATCCGGGACGATCCTGGCCGGCTTTCAAGTCGGTCTGTTCAAGCACGCGCCGGACAACACGATTGGATTGTGTCGCTCGACCGATGGCGGTGAGACTTGGAACGCCATCCCCTTTCCGTTTGAAACGCGATTCGGCGAGACGCCTGGCTCGCTGGCCGGGGCGGAGATGGTTGAAGTCGCTCCGGGGCGAGTGCTGTTGTTCGCGACGTGGTTCGATCGCAGCGATCGCGAGCGTCCGCTGTTCGATCCCGTCACCGAAGGCCTGTTGCGCAGCCGAGAACTGATGTCAGTCTCGAATGACGAGGGACTGACTTGGAGTGCGTGGCGCGAGCTGCCAACTCCGGGACTGACCGGCTGTGCGATGACTGGGCCGGTCACGTCGTGGTCCGATGGAACGATCGCGTTTGCGTTCGAGAGCTTCAAAGAGTTCGACGATCTCAAACCCGCGCGACACGCCGCCTGGTTGTTGGTCTCACGCGACGGCGGCGAGACGTTCGATCCGCCGTGGCGAGTGGCTCAGCACCCGGAGCACTCGCTGTATTACTGGGATCAGCGATTGTGTGCGACGGCGACCCCCGGCGAATTCATCGCCCTGTTTTGGACGCACGACCTCGCGGCCAAACGAGATCGCCGAGTGCATTTGTTGCGAGCCTCCATCTACGACGCTCAACCGCTGCCATTACCGACCGAGACAACGCTGCCCGGTCAAATCGCCGCGCCGATGTTGCTTGAAGACGGTCGTTTGTTGGCGTTTGTCGTGGACCGCGATCAGCCCGGCACGCTGACGTTGTGGCAATCCCCGGACGGCGGACTCACTTGGCCGAACGACGCTCGGCTGGTCGTCCATCAGCAACAGGAACTGGCAAAGCTGTCGCAAGGCCGCGAGCAGATCGACTTCGCTCAGTATTGGGAAGACATGGGCAAATGGACCTTCGGTCATCCGGCGATCCAGCGGTTGTCAGATGGGCGACTGCTGCTGGCGTTCTACGCCGGCTCGCCCGATCGCATGAGCATTCATTGGGCACGAGTTCGCGTTTGAACTCGCCGTCCGCTGACCTACTTCAGCGGCTTGCCTTCGATCGGCTTGCCGTTGGTTGTCAGTACCTGGATCTCGTGAGCGTTGTGCTTGCCGGTGTAGGTCCAAACGAGTTTCTTGTCGGGAGTCACCTCGAACACCTTGATCGCGCCGCGCGAACCGTAGCTGGCGATGACCGTGTTCCCATTGGGGAGTCGCTGTCCGCCACAAGGATCGGCGAACGGCTTTTCGTTGGGGAAGTCGTCGTTGCCGACTTTCCAAATCACCTTGCCGGTCGCGTCCATCTCGACGGTCTTGTTGCCGTGAGTCAGATTCACAACGGTGTTGCCGTTGGCCAGGCGGATTGCCGTGAAGGGCCAGTTTTCGGCCTTACGTCCGCCGAGGTCTTCCGAGTCGGTCGGAAATTCCTTGAGCACCTCGCCGGTGGGCGAATACTCCTTGACCTTGAACGCCAGCAAGTGCGGGACGAGGTAATTGCCGCTGGGTAGCTTGCGAGCCATCCGCGTTTGCATGTGAGCGTTCTCAGTCTCCGGCTTGAGCGGGAATTCGAGCACGATCTTTCCGTCCGCATCGACTTCGAGCAGTCGCGGCTTCGGCCCCAACTCGGTGATCAGCGTGCGACCGTTATCGAGCCGCTCGACCGTGCCGATCTCCTTCGCTTCAGCCGAGCGTGCGTAACGAAACACGACCTGCTTCTCGCGAGTCAGCTCCTTCACTTCATCATTCCAAGCGATGAGCACGTTTCCGTTCGGCAGCACGAATCCATCGCGAGCCGCTGCTCGGCCGGAGTTCCAGGCTTCGCGCCCCTCCTCATCAATGATTCCGGTGAAGCTCGGCCCAGCGATGAAGAACGAATGCTGGATGTCCTCGCTACGGACGGCTCGGCTACCGAGAAGCACGACCAACAACACGAGACTTGTTCTGCTGAGTTTCACGATGTTCCTTTCAATTTCGGCGATCGGCTCTCGGCCGGACGGCGGCTGCGCAAACACAAAGTTTGAACCGTCGCCATTCGCGGTTCAGATGGTCGGACTCTATCAAGCACTCAGTGCGAAGGCTTGCGACAGGAAGATCGTCATCACGGTTCCGCATTCGTCGCCATGGCGCGAGGCTCCCGTGGACCGCGCCGCGATGGTCGCTGATTGCTGCAAATTTCCCTGTTCGGCATCACAATCTTCCCCTTCCCGCCGCGGCCTGGGACTCATCAAGCGACTTGATGCCGACCTGGGTTGCTCATTCCTCAAGGAGTCCCGCCGATGAAAGTCTCTGTGATATGTGTGGCTGCCGCGTGTGTGTTGTCGTGGTTGGTGACGGAAGGGGCGGCTCAAGTGCCGTCGAAGCCGGGTGATTGGCCGCAGTGGCGAGGGCCGCGGCGAGATGGCATCAGCCTGGATACCGGCTTGCTCAAAGAATGGCCGAGCGACGGGCCGCAGAGGCTCTGGCAAGTGAACTCGGTGGGGGTCGGCTATTCGTCGATGGCGATCAAAGACGGCCACATCTTTACTCAGGGAGACTTGGAGGGCGTCGAGCACATCCTCGCGCTCGATGCGAAGGACGGTCGCCTGTTGTGGGCGGTGCAGCCGGGACCGGTCGTCTCTTTGTTGGAGACTCGCATCGCGAACGACATGAAGCAGTTTGATCGCAACGGCGATGGCGTGGTGAGTGAAATCGAGGCTCTCAGCCGCTTGGGTTGGGACTGGAACAAGAACGACAAGCCCAGCGGTGAGCCGCTCGAAGCGGTTGCCGAGCGGCGCTCGTCAGCGATCTTCAAGGAATTGGACAAGGACGGCGACGGCAAACTGACCTTCGTCGAGGCGGGCAACGTGCTGCGCGACACGTTTGATCGCATCGACGTTTCGGACAAGAACGCCGATCCGATCGCATTGGCAAAGCAGCGAACCGTGTCGGCCATGAAAGAACTCGATCAGGACGAAGATGGATTCATCTCGCGTAAGGAATCGCAAGGCACGGTGCTTGATCGCCACTTCGGCCGTATGGATCTCCCCGATCCCGCGACCAGCAAGGGAGACAATCAGCTCACACCAGACGAGATCCTCACGTTCTTTGCCAAGCATGAAATCGGACGTGATGGAGTCGTGACACTTGAGGAACTGCGTCGCTTTTACATCGCGAACAAGATCAGCGGCGACGGCGTGCTGACCGCGACGGAACTGCGTGCGGCGATCGGTGGCTATCGCAACGGCATGGGCGACGGCCCGCGCGGAACGCCCACCGTGGACGGCGACCGGCTGTACGTCGAAGGGGGCAACGGCGATCTCGTGTGCCTCGATGCAGCGACGGGAAAGACCATCTGGTATGTCAGTCTGCGAACCGATTTTGGTGGTGGGACGCCCGGCTGGGGTTATTCCGAATCGCCGTTGATCGCCGATGACTTGGTGATCGTCACGCCGGGCGGCAAAGGGGGGACACTGGTCGCGCTCAGTAAGCTCGATGGCAAGTTAGTCTGGAGGAGCAAAGACTTCAGCGAGAACGCGCATTACTCGTCACCGGTCCTCGCCGAGATCAACGGCGAGAAACAGATCGTGCAGTTCTCTAATCAAAGCGTGTTCGGCGTCTCACTGGCGGAGGGGAAGTCGCTGTGGCGTTACACCGCTCCGGCGAACGGCACGGCCAACTGTTGCTCGCCGATCGTCGCGGACAACTTGGTCTTCGCGGCGAGCGGATACGGCAAGGGGGGTGGCCTGGCGAAAATCACCGGAGCCGGCAGCACTCAGACCGCCGAAGAGGTTTACTTCGAGCAAAAGATGCGCTGCCATCACGGCGGCATCGTGAAGGTCGGCGACTACATGTACTCGGCTGGCGACGGGCCGCTGATGTGCATGGAGTTCAAGACCGGCCGTATCGCCTGGCAAGCTCGCGGAGTCAGCAAGGGTTCGATCTGCGTCGCCGACGGAATGCTCTACATCCTCGGCGAGAATCACGAAGTCTTCTTGGCCGAAGCGACCCCTGAAGAGTACCGCGAACGTGGCCGCTTCAAGATCCAAGGCCACGGCCGCCCCTCCTGGGCACACCTCATCGTGACCGGCGGGCGAATGTATCTCCGCGATCAAGAGTCGCTGACCGTGTATGACGTGAAAGCGAAGTAGAGGTCGATGTCGTTCAGACCAGCCCCCTCCGGCCGAAAGCCGATGGCCGAAAGCCGATGGCCGAAAGCCGATGGTCGAAAGCCGATGGCCGTTATCCTTTTCCTGATGGCTCAGCGGCAAAAAAGGAAATCGGCCATCGGCTCACGGCTTTCGGCCGAGCGAGCTGTATTCGTTGGAAACCTTTGGGAGAAATCCAACATGACTCGTCTCCTCATGATTTGTTGCTTGCTGACTACAACAGCCGTCGCCGAGGACCGCTCTCCCATCCGTCCGACCGATGAAGTCATTCGCCTTTGCAACGGCAAGGATCTCGACGGCCTCTACGCCTGGGTCAAAGAGGGGCAACGCAACGATGCGAAGAAAGTCTTCACCGTTGAAGACGGAATCATCCATGTCTCCGGCGAGGGCAACGGCTATCTCGCCACCGAGCGGGAGTACCGCGATTACCACTTAGTCGTCGAGTACAAGTGGGGCCAGCGCACCGACGGTGGCAAGTACGTCCGCAATTCCGGCGTCCTGTTGCACGCGACCGGCCCGGACGGCAACGCGGGGAACGGCGCATGGATGGCGTCCATCGAATGCCAGCTCGCGCAGGGATGCGCGGGAGATTTGATTCCCATTCGCGGCAAGGTCAAAGACGAGGTCATCCCGGTCGCATTCAAAAGCGAAACGATCCTCGGCCTCGACAAACGCCCGCGCTGGAAGAAAGGGGGCGAGGTGTTGAGCTTCACCGGCCGACAACTCTGGTGGACGCGGCACGATCCCGACTTCAAAGAGCTGCTCGACACGCGCGGCCAGAACGACGTCGAAAGCCCACGCGACGAATGGACACGAGTCGAATGCCTCTGCGAAGGGCATCGCATCACCGTCCTCATCAACGGCGTCACCGTCAATCACTGCTTCGAGACCGTTCCCGCCGCCGGAAAGATCTTGCTGCAATCCGAGGGACACGAGGTCTACTTCCGCAAGTTTGAATTGCATCCGCTCCCTCACGGTCGCGGCTCCTAATCGTCACAGGCTTTCCGTGCGGGAATGAGATGCAAACCGAAACTCAATTCGCGTTCAAAGAATGGTCAGTCGTCTGTGCCGCACTCGCGGAAGGACGGCAGACGCTGATCCTGCGCAAGGGAGGCATTCACGAAGGACGCGAGGGCTTTCGTGTCCAGCACCGCGAGTTCTGGCTCTTTCCGACCGGCTTTCATCAGCAGCGAAGCGAAGTCATTCCCGAGGCCTGGCCGTTGCTCGAAGAAGCGCAATCGCGCGAACAGACATCTGACATCTCGCTGGGCTTGTACGCCGTCGTGGAAGATGTGCAGGAGGTGCTTGACCTCAGCTCGCTCGCGCGACTGCGAGGCCGGCATGTGTGGTCCGATGCGACGGTCGAGCAGCGTTTCCATTACCGCACTCCGGGACTGTTCGCATTGCTCGTGCGAGTCTACCGCCGTCCGACACCGTACTTGATCGCCGATTCGCCGCACTTCGCCGGCTGCAAGAGTTGGGTCGAGCTGCCGTTCCCGCTATCGACCTCCGGCCTGCAACCAGTGCTCGACGACGAGACGTTCGAGCAACAGCGCCGTCTCTGCACCGACAACCCATCGTTGAACGGCCAGCCGAAGGCGTAGGCCCGAATTCATTCGTTTCATTCCTTTGACCAGATTCCTTTGATTGCAATCCTCGGACACAGATTAGACCCTTGAATCAAAGGAATCTGGTCAAAGGAATGAAGACATTCTGAAAAGTCTTATCTAGGGGACCAGCCGCATGACTGATGAAACCACAAACCTCGGTCGCCTGTCGCGGCGGCAGGTGCTGCAAGCGGGAGCGGTGCCCGCGTTGGGTTTGTCGCTGCCGGGGTTATTGGCCGCTCGCGCGGGAGACTCGCGCCGAGCGCGCGAGGCATCCTGCGTTTTCATTTTTCAATATGGTGGCTTAAGCCAAATCGACTCATGGGACGTAAAACCGAATGGGCCGTCGGAGTCACGCGGGCCGTATCGTCCCATTGAAACATCGGTCCCCGGCTTTCAAGTCGGCGAGTTGATGCCGCGACTGGCTCGGCTGGCGGATCGGTATGCCGTGATCCGCTCCATGAGTCACGGCGTGCCGGTGCATGATGTCGCCAATCGGATGTTGCTGGCAGGGCAATCGCAACCGGCACTGGATGCGCCGGCGTTCGGTTCGATCGTCACGAAACTGCGGCCGTCGGATGCCAGCGTCCCCTCGCATGTCTGGCTCCAAAAGTTCGGGGGTGGAGCGATGCCTCCCGAACCGACGTATGTCACCGGCGGTTGGCTCGGCATGGCTCACGCGCCGCTCGTGATTGGCTTGAATCACGAAGACAACCCGGCGGCTCCCGGCTTTCGCATCAAAGCGTTCGATGCGGCGGCGGGAGTTTCTGTCGATCGGCTCGCCGCGCGACGGCAGTTGTTAGAGCAGTTCGATCCGACGGCGATGAGCAATCGCTCGGCCGATTCGCTGTCGCGGTTTCGCGAGCGAGCGTTTGATCTGTTGACTGGCTCGGCGGCTCGGCAGGCGTTTGATGTGGATCGAGAACCGGACTCGGTGCGCGATCGTTATGGCCGCAATCCGCTCGGCCAGAATTTGCTGCTCGCGCGGCGGTTGATTGAAGCAGGAGTTCGATTGGTCAACGTCGTGGCGTGGTGCGGATTGGCTCCGGGCGAGAAGTTCAACAGCGTCGAAACGTGGGACATGCACGGCAACGGTGGCATCGACATCTTCGGCAACGGCTGGAACGGACTCGGTTGGGCGCTGCCGGTGTGCGACAACGCGGTGTCGGCTCTGTTGGAAGATTTGGAACAACGCGGCTTGCTCGACAGCACGCTGGTCGTGTTGGTCGGCGAGTTCGGTCGCACTCCGCGCATCAGTCGCGGAGCATCCGCCATCGGCCGCGATCATTGGCCCAATTGTTACTCGGCCATGCTGGCCGGAGCGGGCGTGCGCGGCGGAGCGGTTTATGGCTCATCGGATGCACAAGCGGCTTACGTCAAAGACCGGCCAGTCAGTCCCGAAGATTTCAGCGCGACGCTGTTTCAAACGCTCGGCATTGCACCGGAAACCGGCATCAGCCCCGACGGATTCTCGGTGCGAGCCAGCACTGGTCGGCCCGTGGTTGAGTTGCTCTGATCCTGAGGTTATTCCTTTGACCAGATTCCTTTGATAACCCTCCCCAAGTGCTGCGGGAGTTCAAGGAAATCTGGTCAAAGGAATGAAACACGAATCAGGAGAGTTCTCGATGCGAATCGCCGCCGTGCAGATGGATGTCTCGATCGGTCAGCCCGCAGCCAACATGGCCGCGATGCTGACGAAGCTGCAAGAAGCCGCCGCCAGCGGAGCGAAGTTGGTTTGCTTCCCGGAGTGCGCTCTGACCGGATACTGCTTTGACTCAGTCGAGGCAGCGATGCCGTTCGCTCAGACGTTGCCCGGCCCGGCGACAGAGCAATTCGCGCGAGCGTGTCGCGAACTCGATGTCTTCGCGGTGTTCGGGTTGCTGGAGCAGGACGGCAACCGGCTGTTCAACGCGGTCGCGCTGGTGGGACCGAACGGCTTGATCGGCTCGTATCGCAAAGTGCATCTGCCGTACTTGGGGATCGACATGCGAACGACGTATGGCGATCGCCCCTTCGCGGTGTTCGAGGCGGACGGCGTCAAGATCGGCCTGTTGATTTGCTACGACGCGGCGTTCCCCGAAGCATCGCGCGCGTTGGCGTTGCTCGGTGCCGATTTGATCGTGCTGCCAACCAACTGGCCTCCCGGAGCCGAATGCGTGGCCGACTTCACGATCAACTCGCGAGCGATGGAGAACGCCGTTTACTTTCTGGCGGTCAATCGAGTCGGCATGGAGCGCGGCTTTCAGTTCATCGGCCGGAGCCGAATCTGTGGACCCAGCGGATGCACGTTGGCCAGCACCAGCAGTCTCGAACCGACCATCCTGTTGGCCGACATCGACCCGGCTCAGTCGCGTAACAAGCGAGTGACTCGCGTTCCCGGCAAACATGCCATCGATCGGCTGGCGGATCGTCGGCCAGAGATGTACGAGTTACTGACTCAGCCGCATTCGCTGCCGACACCGCGCGATGACGCCAACCGATCATGAACCAGACCTATGTCACCATCACGCGGAGCAATGACGGCGACGTTCTTCGTCTTTCTTTGTTCCGTGCTCCGGCTCTGCCATCCGTGCGATTTCCATGAGTTTTGTAGTGTCGCATCCGCCGCGGCGGAGCAGGGCCGGAGCACGGAGGACACGCCGAGTAAAGCCAGTGGGACTCATTTTGTGAGCGGCAAGGCGCTAGCCGCCGGTAGTTCGCCAGAAAACGCCGATCACGAATCACCGGTGGCTAGCGCCATTCCGCTCAGAGTAAATGCCATCGGGCTGACGGCAGGCCGCTCGCCAGAAAGTTTCACGGACTTCCATGCCCAATCAACCGCCGACCTCCGCCAACACTCCAGCACCGCGCGGCCGTTTCGCTCGGCTCATCTCCGGCTTCTTGCGACCGATGATTGCGGATCGAGCGATGTTTCGGGAGCGGCCGTTTCCGGGAGTGCTGTTCTTTCTCTGGACTTATCCGTTCACTCAGCCGGGCAAAATGGTGATGTTGGCGTTGCTGGTCTCGGCGGTGGCGGGATCGATCACGGAGGACATGCCGATCTATCAGATTCCAGTGACGCTGGCGGTGCTGGTGATCGGGGCTTCGGTCTGCGGTTCGATCTTGCGATGGTTGACCGTCTCCATCTCCGGCGATTGGCCCGACCGAGTCACCGCCGGACAAACGGTGCGCGGCGACTTCACAGTCACGAACACCAACCGTTGGACTTTGCTCGACGTCTCCTTGGGAGTGTTCAAATTGCCGGCGATGTGGGAGTCCGTCCGCGACGAGCGAATGGTGCCGACACTGGCCGCCGGGGAATCGGTCAAGTTGCCGATTCGCGTCATTCCACGGCGACGCGGGCGATATGTGCTCCCCAGCCTCCGCGCGTTCTCGACCTTCCCGTTCAATCTGTTTCGGAACCAACTGGGCCGCAAGGAATCTCGGCCGATGCTCGTGTTGCCGAGGTTCGAGCCGTTGCAGCGGATCAATGTCGATGTCGGGCATCGCTATCAACCGGGAGGAGTCTCGTTCACGTCGCAGATCGGCGAGTCCCCCGAATACATCGGCAACCGCGAGTACATGCCGGGTGACTCGCCACGGCACATCGACTTCCGTTCGTGGGCACGGCTGGCGAAGCCGGTCGTCCGCGAATTCCAAGAGGAGTACTTTCATCGGCTGGGCTTGGTGCTCGATACGTTCTTGCCGCGCGATTGGCAGTCGTTGAATTGGCTCCCCAGCGACTGGCTGCGTCACGCCTGGTTGCGGCGGCGCGGGGAGCGAGAACTGGAAGCGGCGGTCAGCCTGACCGCGTCCGTCGCGGATATCTTTTCGCGCGGCGAGTACCTGTTGGACGTCTTCGCAGCCGGTTCCGAGCTGCACATCTTCCGCACCGGCCGTCACACGACTCCAATTGAAGCGGTCCTGGAAATCCTCGCGGAAGTCCCGGCGTGCCGCGAGAACCCGTTCGAGAAACTCACCGCCGCGTTGGCGACCGAGCTGCCGCACATCTCGGCGCTGGTCTGCATCTTTGTGGGGTGGGACGAGTCACGGCAGCGGCTGGTGCAAATGGCGCTCGACAACGGCTGCCGAGTGAAAGTGATCGTCATCCAGCGCCGGTTCGCGCCGCTGTCCGAGTTAGATCGCGCCGGGGTGGAAGTCCTGCGCTTCACGGCCGAGCAAATCGAAACCGGGATCGGTGAGCTGTAAGGCGGCGAAACGGCAATGTGGCACGACGCTCCGCGACTCGACCCCCAATGGATCGCTTTGTGAGCCGATGGCGCTAGCCACTGGCTTCGGTGGGTGACATTTGACGGCGAATCGCCCGACGCTAGCGCGTTCGGCTCACAAAGCGTGGATCGCCCGAGGCGGAGCGTCGCGGCGCAATGGTGACGAGATTCCGTTCACGCTTCCGACACGTCTCTCAAGCCGGACGCGATCGACTCGGACGGTAACTCGACCGACGTTTGTGCCGAGGTTCCGGGGACGAGCTGCGGTCCCGTTTTGTGTTCGTCGAGGATGCGTTTGAGGTGGTCGGCGTCCATGACCTCGATTTCCAGCAAGTCCTTGGTCATGTGTTCGAGGACAGCGCGGCGCTCGGTGAGAATGTCGACCGCGATGGTGGCGGACTCGTCGATCAGGCGGCGAACTTCCAGGTCAATTTCACGGACGGTGTCTTCGCTATGAACGGCATCTCCCGGAGTCGGCGCGCCCAGGAACGGCGAGCGGCGAGCCTCGCTGTAATAAACGCGGCCGAGCTTCTGGCTCATCCCGAACTCGGTGACCATGCGGCGGGCGATGTCGGTCGCACGCTGCAAATCGTTCTGCGCGCCGGTCGAGGTTTCCTTGAAGACGATCTGCTCGGCGGCGATGCCACCCAACAGCACGCAGATGCGGTGATGCAATTCGGTCTGTGTGGCCAGCGAGCGGTCGTCTTCCGGCCGCTGCATCGTGTAACCGAGTGCTCCGAGGCCGCGCGGGATGATCGAGATTTTGTGGACCGGATCAGTGTGAGGCAGGCTGCACGCCACCAGTGCGTGCCCCGATTCGTGATAGGCCACGCGAATTTTTTCGTCTTCCGGGATGATCCGAGTTTGCTTTTCGAGGCCGGCGACGACGCGGTCGATCCCTTCCTCGAACTCGTGCATCGTCACGAACTTTTTGTCGTTGCGAGCGGCCAGCAGCGCGGCTTCGTTGACGAGGTTCGCCAGATCGGCTCCGACAAACCCTGGGGAGATTCTTGCCAGCCGCGAGATATCGACGCTCTCATCGACCTTCACCTTTTTGACATGCACTTTGAGGATCGCTTCGCGCCCGCGGATGTCTGGGCGATCGACCAGCACATGCCGATCGAAGCGGCCGGGCCGGAGCAACGCGGGGTCGAGCGTTTCCGGTCGATTGGTGGCGGCCATGACGATCACGCTTTGATCGGAGCCGAAGCCGTCCATTTCAACCAGCAGCGCGTTGAGGGTTTGATCGCGCTCATCGTGCCCGCCGGGCATCCCGCTGCCGCGGACTTTTCCAATCGCGTCGAGTTCGTCGATGAAGATGATCGCGGGCGAACGAGTTCCCGCCTGTTGAAACATGTCGCGGACGCGGGCCGCGCCGACGCCCACGAACATCTCGACGAAGTCCGAACCGCTCAGGCTGAAGAACGGCACGCCCGCCTCGCCCGCGACCGCTTTCGCCAGCAACGTCTTGCCGGTGCCCGGCGGCCCGACCAGCAACACGCCACGCGGAATCCGTCCGCCGAGTGCTTGATACTTCTGAGGCGTCTTCAGGAACTCGACGACCTCTTTCAATTCTTCAACCGCTTCGTCGATACCCGCGACATCGGCGAACGTGACTTTGACATCTTCCAGCGCGAACAGTTTGCCTCGACTGCGGCTGAACGACATGGCAGCCCCCGGCCCGCCCAGTCGCCGCAACATGAAGAGGAAGAACACCAGGATCAGGACCATGAACAGCATGTAGGGGACGACTTCCAGCCACACCGAAGCGACCTTCGCCGAGCCGCGGGCGATGCCGGCCTTTTCGAGCAAGTCGGTCAGCAGCTTTTGGTCGGACTCCCAGATGTTGGCGGTCGGGACGAGAAAGTGTTTCGTATCCTTCGGCGCGGCGATGTCCTTCTCGGCCGACTGCGATTGAAACGTGATGGAGCCTCGTTCAAAGACCAACTCGAAGACGTTGCCTTTGTGGAATCGCGGCCCATCGGGTTTGGATCCATCGACTTTCAGACCGTCCACGAACTCGCTGAAGGTGATCGTCGTGGGGGTGGCCGAGCGGCCGAGAAACGACGTCGCCAACGCGGCCAGCACCAAGCCGAGCATCAAATACCAAAACATGTTTCCCGATGAAGGAGACTTGTCGGAGCGTTTGGAAGGATCGGGATTCGAGCCAGAGGGAGGGGGCGCGACGGGGAGCGAAGGGTCGGAGTTCGACATGGTGGGCAATGCAGCAGGCCGAGTCGGCACAACAGGAATCGAGCAGTTGGTGGGTCGGTCATCGGTCGGAATGTACGCCCCTCCGCGCAAGTCGGTCAACGGGGTGTTGAGCTGAGGCACTCGTTTCCGCGCGGAGCATGGGACCGAGAACATGAGGAAATCAGGAGCGAGTTTGCTGCGGCTTCAACAGACCGCGCACCCATTTGGCGGTCGCTTTGTCGAGCGGCGGCTGAATCGGTTGGCGATAGTCCAGCGAGTAGTCGTATCCGGCTCGGTCGTAGACGCTATCAAAGACCGCCTGCAAATCGAGCGACGCTTCACGATCTCCGGGAGACAGAGGAATGGGGATCGTCGGCAAGCGATGCGGCAATGGCCAAGCGTAAACGTCGGCGCGTAAGCGGCGTTTCGCGCGGCAGACGAAGGCGTAGTAATCTCCGGATGGAGGCGGTCCCAGCGTCGGTAATCGAGAGCCACCACGCAGCAGATCCAACTCCACCAAGTTCGTGCGGCTTTGCAGCACTTCATCCCGCTTGGCGAGATACTCCTCGCGTCCCTCGCTCCCCGCTCGCTTGTTCGATGGCGAGAGGACTTCGATCACAGTCACCACTTCCGCTGATTTCAGTTTGCGAATGACGAGGTATTTTTCTTGAACTTCGATGGGACCGGCCAGCGTGCATTCCACCGGTTCGAGAACCGCAGTCGCTGATGCTGCCGTGTGTCGCCCGGTTCGTCGGCCAGGAGGACGCGCGATCGACAGATCGGGGCGAATCAATTGCGGATCATCAAATGGGTGTTCGACGAAGACTCGCCGTTCGGTTCGCACGAGGTAATCGGGACGCAGGCTGGGAATTAACGCGGCTTGAATCCCGCCGATCATGTTGCCATGAAAATCCTCCCATTCATCGGCTTCGATAAACGGGTCCATTCCGGGAAAGACAGACGGCATGGCGGTGGCTCCTCATCACGAACAGGTCGCATTCACCACAAGATCATAAAGGCTCTTCGAGAGAGAATTACTTCTACTGCCCACGTTGTAGCCGCGTTCGCCAGAACGCGGGCTTGGGCACCCCGCGTTCTGGCGAACGCGGCTACGAAAATGCGCAGTCGTTTTACTTCCCGCCAGCGTCACCAACCGACAGCAACCGCGCGAGTGCATTCGCCATCGAGTCCAACGCGGCCGCGTTCGGTAGTGTGATCGTCAATCGCTGCCGGCCAGACTCGTCGGGAGTGATGCACTCGGACAAGCGGTTCTTGAGGTTGAGGGCCAGTTCGGGAGCGGGCTGCCGTTCGGGGTCTTGTTGAGCCACGAGTTCACCGAGGAACTGGAAGGCCGCGCCGAGCAACTCGCCTCCGGCCGCGGCCACTCGCTCGCGGCGTTCGCGCTGAGCGGGATCGTCACTCGTGGCGGACGTTGTCGAGATCACCAACGCGGCCGATGTGGCGGCCATCGGAGAATCAACGGCACTTGCGGAGTCGGTCGCGACCGTCGTGATCGCGGCCACTTCCGCCGCTCGGTCGAGCTTCTGCGATTCATCCACCGGAGCGTCCGCTTTCGCTCCGAGAAGAATCTCCAAGCGACGTTTCAGGTCGTCCGAGTTGGACTTCATCACGATCTGATTCACGTCCGAATCGGCATCGAGCGCGGCGAGGGCTAAGTCTCGCTTGGACATCAACGTCGCCAGCAAGCTCTCTTCGAGCGTCCCTTCGGTCACGAGGATGAAGACCTGCACCGGGCGGGATTGTCCCATGCGGTGTGCTCGCGCGATGCGTTGGTCGAGCACGGCCGGGTTCCACGGCAGGTCGATGTTGATGACGGTGTTCGCCGCCTGCAGGTTCAAACCGGTCGAGCCGGCGTTCGTCGTCAGGAACAGTTTGCACTCCGAGTTCGTTTGGAATTCATCGACCAGCGAGGCTCGGCGAGCTTGCGGGACTGAGCCATCCAATCTCACGAACCGCAGCTTGCGACTCGTCAGCAACGGCTCGATCAAGTCGAGCATTCCGGTCCACTCGGAGAACAACACGACTTTGCGATCGGACTCCTCGAACAGACGGTCGAACAGTTCGGCGAGATGTTCCAGCTTGGACGAGAACGCGGGAGTCTGCTTGTTGACCAGGAACGTGCTGTTGCAGGCGAGGCGGCACATCAGCAGGGCTTGTCGCAGTCGCAGCAAATCCATCTCGCTAATGAACGGCTTGCGGACGATCTGCGCGACGATATTTAAGAAGCCGTTGTGCAGAACCAGTTGCTCGTCGGTCGGCGGAATGCGGAGGTACTCGTCGGTGCGCGGGGGGACTTGCAGCTTAACCGACTCACGCGTGCGCCGGAGCAACACGGGCCGCAGCGTCTCGCGAAGCTGGTCGAGGTTTTTGTAGCCGATGACCTTGCCGTCCTCTTCCACGATGCGATGCCGGTGAAAGAACCGAAACGCGGGACCGAGTCGCCGCGCGTCGATAAACGTCGCGACCGAATACAAATCTTCCAGCCGGTTCTCCAGCGGCGTGCCAGAGAGCACGAGCGCAAATCGCGACCGCAGACTCTTCACGACCTGCGTGGTCTTCGCTTCCCAGTTCTTGATCCGCTGGCCCTCGTCGAGCACGATCAAATCCCACGGCACGGTTTCGATCGCTTGGATGTCGCGAAGGACTTGCTCGTAATTGCAGACGGTGAAGAACGTCTCGCTGCGATACTGCGGCAGCCGCTCATCGACTCGGCCGGTGACGAGTTGGACATCGCGATCGCAGAAGCGATGGATTTCGCTCCGCCACTGCGCCTTGAGCGACGCCGGGCAAACGATCAAAACCTTTTGGATGCCCGCTTCGCGCGCGAGCAACTCAGCCACACCGATCCCTTGAATGGTTTTGCCGAGTCCCATGTCATCGGCCAGGATCGCTCGCCCCGCGCCGGCGGCGAAGGCGATCCCGTCCAATTGATACGGCAGCAACTTCGCTTTGAGCAGCGTGTCGCGCAACGGATGCGTGGCGGGATCGCGACGAATCTCCGCCATGCGGGCCGCGATCCGAGCTTCGTGCAGTCGCCGCTGAATCAGCTCCTCGGCATCGGGATAGATCGTCACGGCATGACCAAGTTGTTCGAGCTTCGCGATTCGCTGAACTAACTTGCCGACGTTTGTGATCGGCTGATCCGCCTGCGAGCCGATGACCTCGGCCGCGTCGTCGGACAGACGCGAGGGGAGTTCCCAGCGGAGCGATAACTCGTCGCCGTATTGCACGAACACCGCGATGCGCTTCGGCCGATAGGTCCGCTTGAGCTGATCGGCATCGAATCGGCGACGCACGGTCTGCGTGACCTTCATCACATGCTTGCAAGTCCCCAGCGTGTTGGTGCGAAAGTCAGGACATGAGCAAAACGCTTGGCCCGATTCGAGACCGCGCAGCGCGATGCGGTAGGTCTTGCCCGACAGCGCGCTGGTGACGACGTAATCGGTCCAGGGCTGCTCTTTGTCGGCGGCTTGGACCTGCATGCGTTCGGTGCGTGCCCGCTCGCGCCGGTCCTCAAGAGCACGCTCGATGAGTTGCTGCTCATTGAGCGATTCGATCGCCGCGTCGCTAGGCGGAGCGGCCAGGCCCAGCTCGACCTTGTTCTCCAGCAGCAGCGCGAAGGCCGCTCCGACATGCAGGCAAGGCTCGGTACAAACCGAACAATTCCAGTCCAGCCGATAAGTGGCGTTGTCTTGCAGAGTCACGGTGACAAAGGATTTTCGGCCATCATCCACGGAGCCGAAATCCACGCGGAAGCGGCTGTCGGTCAGCTTCACTTGCGAGTCGATGTCGATGTCCCAAGTGCCGGCTCCCTGCATGATGAGCTTCTTGGCACGCGGGCCGAGCAGCTTGCAGGCTTGCTCGAAATCCAACCGCGAGAGGCGATCCCACAGGGTCAACGCGGCACTCCGTTTGGTCGTCGGGATACGAGTCGTTGGCATGAGCCACCTCCTGAGCTAAGACGAAAAAGGCGGGGATGATTTAATCCGCCGCGCGCGAACGCAACCCTCGGACGGTTGCGATGCCGCTTGCCAGTGGCCAACCTGCAGAGGTTGATCCCCAAGGAGCGCCTCATGCCAACCAACCCCGAGTCGTCACAAGCGGCAGAATCCGACCCGCTCGGCCCATTTCTGGAAGGCTTGCGAGCCGAGCCGGTCACTTCCGAAAAAGGTCGCGCGACCTGGCGGCTTACCGTTGCCGAACAACATCTGCGGACTCACGGCATTTTGCACGGCGGAGTCGTCGCGACGCTGCTCGACACGGCGATGGGCCGCGCCGTTTCGACGTTGTGCCGTGACGATCAGAGCGCCGTGACTGCTCAGCTCAACGTCAACTTCCTGCGTCCCGCATGGCCGGGCGAGACGCTGATGATCACAGGCGAAGTCCTGCATTCCGGCCGTCAAACAGCAGTCACTCGCGGCGAGATTCGGACGGCAACCGGAGTGCTCGTCGCGACCGGCAGCGGCACATTCCTGTTTGTCGCTCAACCGGTGGCGGGACAGCCGCTGTTCGTCCAACGCTCGGATAACACTTTGCCGAGCGGGTGAGCAGGCTTGGGAAACTCCAATTGTGCGTCGTGCGGTGCGTCTGAGGTTTTTGAAGATTTCAAGATCGTGTTGTTGGCGGACACTTGTTATGGTCTCCCCCTGCTGGCTGAGACGCGTTGTCCTGGCGGCGTTACGAACGTTCGATTGAGAAGGTGACTGGAATGGCTGAAGGCACGATCAAGAAAGTGACAGACAAGGGATTCGGATTCATTTCCACAGGCGACGGTGGCGACATGTTCTTCCACATGTCGAACTTGGATGGAGTCCGGTTCGATGAACTCCGCGAAGGTCAACGAGTGACTTTCACGGTCGGCCAAGGCCCGAAAGGTCCGCGAGCTGAGAACGTCCGCCCGGCCTAGTTGCGGAATCGCTGCGGAAGGTCGAGAAGCCGGCGACATCGTCGGCTTCTTTTCATTTCGCTCCCCCAAAGAACCCAGGCGAGCGGGGCGGCGTCAGCCCCCCGGTTCCACTACGAACGCCCCCCCCGCTCTCCAAGCTGACCAAAGCCACAAACTCACAGGAGGCTGATCATCGCAAAAAATCGAAACACATTCGCCAAACGAAGCCGAGAAATGGACAAGAAACACAAGGCCGACCACAAGCGCGAGGAGAAGCGCGTCAAGAAGACCCAGGAGCCAGTCCCCGGAGCGGAACCGACCATCACGATCGGCTACCACCCCGACACCGGTCTAACCGACCAACCATGATTCCGCCGCCGTGGAAATCACACGGCCCCGCGAATCCTTGAAGCCTGAAACGCCACCGAAGAATTCTCAATCAATTCCTTCGCTGACGCTTCAGGCTTCAATCGTTTCGGGACTCAACTGATCGCCGAACGACGGCGACACGCAAGTCCATGACGTTGGTGTGAGTTGGTCCCGTGAGCAGCAGGCCGCCGGTTTGCTCGAAGAAGGGATACGAGTTGTTGATCGCCAAGAACTCGGCGGGATCGAGAGCTTGGGTGATTGCCGACTGACGCAGGCTTTCGTCGATGACCGCTCCGGCCGCGTTGGTGGGGCCGTCTTCGCCGTCGGTGCCGCCGGACAGGATGGCGATGCGGTCGAGACCGTGGCTCCAGAGATGCCGCAACGCGGCGAGCGCGAGTTCTTGATTGCGGCCTCCTTTGCGCGGCTGGTTCGTCGGCACGAGTTTCACGATCGGCTCGCCGCCGCTGAGCACGCAGATCGGGGACGAGCCATCGGCTTGTCCGTCTCGAATGCGGAGGCACAGTTCCGCTAGATCGCGACCGATCGCTTGAGCTTCTCCCGCGTTGTTGGAACCGAGCGACTGCACCGTGAAGCCGAGTTCCTGAGCTTTGCTCGCCGCCGCTTCGAGCGCGGTCGCGTTGTTGCCAATGACGTGGTTTTGAATTGCACCGTTTCCCTCGAAGCTGCCGCGAGACAGCGAATCACATCGCAGTGCGGTGAAAATCGATTCCGGAACCTGTGGCGGATGTGCTCCGAAGCGATCCAGTACGGCGAGCGCGTCCGCTGACGTGCTGGTGTCCTCGACCGTGGGGCCGGAGGCGATCACGTCCAGCGGATCGCCGATGACGTCGGAGATGATGAGCGTGATCACGGCTCGAACCTGCGCGGCGGCTCTCGCGAGGCCGCCTCCTTTGAAGAGCGACAGGTGTTTGCGAACCGTATTGAGTTCTTGAATGCTCGCGCCGGAGCGCATCAAGAAACGTGTGACTGCTTGTTTGTCGGCCAGCGTGATTTCAGGAATGGGGGCGGGCGACAGCGCGCTTCCGCCGCCGGAGATCAGCACCAGCACGACATCGTTCGATCCCGCACCGTGAGCGAGTTCCAGAATTCGTTGCGTGCCGAAGACGCCTGTTTCCGTCGGCTCATTCACTCCCGCAGGCCGAGCGGCGTGCAGCGTGATTCGTCGCAAGGGACGGACACAGTCGGCGGGAACATTCACCCATCCGGTCACTTTCGCGTCCGTCAGTTCGTCGCCCAATGCGGCTTCGATGGCCGACGCCATGCCGGCTCCGGCCTTGCCCGTTCCGAGCACGACGATGCGGGCGAGTGAATCCACCGCGAATGACTCGCCGCGAACCGACAGCGTGTGGCCATCGCACGAGACCGCGTTGCGAACCAAGCGATCCGAAGCGACCGCGGCGACGCCAGCTTCCCAGATCGCACGAGCTTGTTCGCGAAGGGTCATCAAGCGGCAGCTCCCACTTCGTCGTCGTGTTGCAGCGCTAGGCGCTCGGACGGAGCCGACGATACAGCGTCAACGTCTCGTACAGGTCGGCGGAGATTTTGACTTCGTCTTCCGCGAAGTCGCTGAGCCAAGTGCGGTCGGACTGCGCGGCGTCGAACAGCACACGCACGATTTGCTTCAATCGAACCTTTTTCATCTTGGTCGAACGACCGTCGTTTTTGTCGGGATGGTAAAGCTTCAGTGCTGTTTGCGATCGGGCAGCAGTCATCGGCGGACCTTCCTTGAGCGATGGTGGGCGAGCAGCCGATCTTCGTGATCGGTAGGGATAACATCGGCGTGCCGACAACAGCGTCTTGAGAAGATCTGGCGACCACACAAGATTTTTCGCGCGAGGGGTGATGATCTCGAACAATGTGTGAGACGGGCGGAACTCTGACTCAAGCCACCTCCACGTCGCGCGGCGAAGCCAGACCTCGTTCGTCTGTTCCCCATTCGTCTGTCAGCAACCGGCAGATCCCGATGAAAGACGAACGGGGGACAGACGAATGAAGTGAGTGCGAAAACCAAGAACACTTCTTGATCGCACTTGGAAGTCTCAAATGGTCACTGGCCATTTTGATTGAATTCATCGTCTGATCCAGAAGATTCACCGAACCCATGGCGAGCAACGAAACACCAATCCCTCACAACAAACCGACGTCGCCCACACTCCGGCACATCGTGCCGCTTGGAACGCTCGACTTTGTTTTGGGCAGTCGTCACCCTCCCGCCCGTTCTTGCCAGCTTGCCTGGCCGATTTTTTTTCGCGAGTTCCGCGCGGCCATCAACCTGTCTGGCCGGATTCAGGATTCCGTTGGGTTCCACGATGGACCGCAGCATGGACGACCCGTCAACCGATCTCGCACGCCTCGCGAAAGAGCTGGGGCATCGTCTGGACCAAGTCCGCAACGTCGTCGAGTTGCTCGACGTGGGCAACACAATTCCGTTCATCACGCGTTATCGCAAAGAGAAGACCGGGAACCTCGACGAAGAGCAATTGCGGACGATCGAACAACGAGTCCGCTCGATTCGCCAACTTCGGGAACGAGCCGCCGCGATCCTGCGACTGATCGAGGCTCAGGGCAAGCTGACGCCGCAGCTACGAGCCGAAATTGAATCGGCCGAGACGCTCAAGCGGCTGGAAGATTTGTACCTGCCGTTCAAGCCCAAGCGTCAATCGCGAGCCTCCGCCGCACGGGAGCGGGGCCTCGAACCGCTGGCCGCTTTGATCTGGGCGGGGGCTTCCGAACTGACCGACCTCAACGTGGCCGCCGCTCCGTTCGTGAATCCAGAGAAAGATTTGCCCAGCACTGTCGAGGTGCTGCAAGGAGCGGCCGACATCCTGGCCGAAAACATTTCCGAGACTGCGGCTCTGCGGGAAATCTGTCGGCAGTTGGCGTGGCGCACCGGCAAGTTCTCTGGCACTCCGACCAAGGCCGGTTCCGAGAGCGGCCAAGAGTACCGAGACTATTTCGAGTTTTCGGAATCGGTGTCCAAGATTCCGCCGCATCGAGTGCTGGCGATCAATCGCGGTGAAAAGTCCGGCGCGCTGCGGATCAAATTCGAGTGGGACGATGCGGTCGTCGGCCAAGCGTCGGAAGCGTACTCGCGGTGGGACTCGCATCCGCAGCGCGAGTTCTTGAAGAGTTGTCTCGCGGACGCGCTGTCGCGGCTGATTCAGCCGAGCCTCGAACGGGAGATCCGGCGCGAGCTGTCCGACAAGGCGGAGTCGCAAGCGATTGACGTGTTCGCTCGCAATCTGCGCAGCCTGTTGTTGCAGCCGCCGCTGCGCGATCAGCGAGTGCTGGCGATCGATCCTGGTTTTCGCACGGGCTGCAAAGTGGCGGTGCTGGATGAGTTTGGCAGCCTCGTCGTTTCGGATGTGGTCTACGTCACGGGCAACGCCGAAAAACGGGCGAGCTGTTCCGCTCGGCTCGCCGAGTTAATGCGGCAGCACAATTGCCAAGTCGTGGTGATCGGCAACGGCACCGCCTGTCGAGAGACCGAAGACCTCGTCGCCGAGATGATCGCGAATGAACTGCCGGAAGCGCGGTACGTCATTGTGAATGAAGCGGGAGCCAGCATCTATTCGACCAGCAATGTCGCTCGCGAAGAGTTTCCGAGCCTCGATGCGACCGGCCGCGGCACGATCTCGATAGGACGTCGGCTGCTCGATCCGCTGAGTGAGTTGGTGAAGATCGAACCGCAGCACATTGGCGTCGGGATGTATCAGCACGACGTCGGTAAGAAGGAGTTGAAGGAATCGCTCGACCGCGTGGTCGAGTCGTGCGTGAACTTCGTTGGAGTCGATCTCAATTCGGCCAGCGCGTCGTTGCTGCGTCGCGTGTCGGGGTTGAACCAGTTGATCGCTCGCCGCGTGGTCGAATGGCGTGAGCAGCACGGTCGCTTCAACTCGCGACGCCAACTGTTGGATGTTCCCGGACTCGGCGAGGCGACGTTCACTCAAGCGGCGGGCTTCTTGAAGATCGGCGGTGGTGACGAGCCGCTCGATGGGACTTGGATTCATCCCGAAAGTTATGCCGCCGCCAACAAAGTGCTCGAACGGCTGGGCTTCGATGCGCGCAGTTTGATGGAGGCGGAACAGTCTCGCGAAGAGTTGCGGCAACGCCTGGGCGAACTGCAGCCGGAGAGTTTGGCGGAGGAGTTGTCCGTTGGATTGCCGACGTTGAAGGACATTCTCGACGCGCTCTTGCGTCCCGGTCGCGATCCCCGCACCGACTTGCCCGGCCCGGTCTTCAAGCAAGGCATTCTCAAACTGGATGACCTGCAAGAGGGGATGGAGCTGACCGGCACCGTTTGCAACGTCGTGGATTTCGGCGCGTTCGTCGATGTCGGTCTGAAGGACAGCGGACTGGTCCACATCAGCCAGTTGTCGGCCAGCTACGTTCCATCACCGCACAGTCTGGTCTCGGTGGGGAACGTCGTGACGGTGTGGGTGCTGGCGGTTGATAAGGAACGGAAGCGAGTCAGCTTGACGATGATCAAGCCCGGCACGCCGCGACAGGTGCGTGGCCCGCAACCGCCCCGTCGCGAGCAACCCGCGGACGGCAATGCTCAGCCCCGCGAAGCCCGCGAACGCCGACCGTTCAAACCACGTCCGCCGCAAGTCGCCGCTCCCTCGCCGCCGACCTCCGATGAACACGCCACGAAACCGCCACGAGACGTCCGACCGGAAAACATTTCCAAGGAACCTCCGCGACGAAAGAAGGAGAACGCCCCACCGGTGAAACTCACGGACGACATGGTCGAGGGCAAACAACCGCTGCTCGGCTTCGATCAACTCGCCGCGCTGTGGAAACAGAATCATGTGAAATAGCGTTTGCATCGGTCCTCGCCGAGCTTGCCTCATTCCCCAATTAACCCGAAGCGTCAGCGAGGGTCCGCAGCAGCGGACTCACCCGGTTTGATTCGAGGCGAAGCGTTCTGGAGCGCTCGCCCTCGCTGACGCTTCGGGTTACTTTGGGTTGCAGTTCCGCCGGACTGCTCTGCAAACGGTGAAAGTCTTGTTGTGGCGAGAAGAATTGTGTCGCTGGTTCAGTAACCCGAAGCGTCAGCGAGGGGCCGCCGCGGCGGACTCACCCGGTTTGATTCGTGGCGAAGCGTTCTCGAGCGTTCGCCCTCGCTGACGCTTCGGGTTACTTTTGCTTGCGGCTCCGCCGGGCCAAGCTTTCCGCGTCCCTGCGTTGTCAGAACGGTTTCTTGCAACGCAGAGACGCAGAGAGCGCAGAGTGAGGAAGATTGAAAGACCACACGGATGAACCGCAGCTCGTTCACCCCAATGACACTGAGCGGGCGACATTCCAACTCCCAGGGTTTCCGCAGTCTCACAACTCTCACGCTCATCACCTGGCATGTCCAACTCTCTGCGCGATACCGATCAGGCTCACGTCTGGCATCCCTTCTGCCAGATGCGTGACTTCGTGGCCGACGAGGCTCCGATCATTTCGTCGGCCGCTGGTTTTGAATTGATCGACACGGACGGACGACGTTACCTCGACGGCGTCTCCTCGTTGTGGTGCAACGTGCATGGGCACCGCGTTCCGGAGATCGACCGCGCGATTCGCGAGCAACTCGATCAAGTCGCTCACAGCACGTTGCTGGGGCTGTCGAACGTGCCGTCGATTCAACTGGCGGCCGAACTCGTGCTCCGTGCGCCGCCCGGTCTGACGAAAGTGTTCTATTCGGATGACGGCGCGACGGCTGTCGAGGTGGCGCTCAAGCTGGCGTATCAGTTTCATCGCCAGAAGCCGCGACCGGAATCGCGCGATCTGTTCGTCGGCATCGCGAGCGCCTATCACGGCGACACGGTCGGGACCGTCAGCCTCGGCAACATCGACGCCTTTCATCGCAGCTACGAACGGCTGCTGTTCCCCACGCTGCGAGTCCCTTGCCCGACCGTCATCGCGGGCGGCAATTCCGTGGCCGATCCGATTCACGAACTCGAACGCATTCTGAGCGAGAACGCCGATCGCATCGCCGCGTTCGTGATTGAACCGCTCGTGCAAGCCGCTGCGGGCATCCTGGTGCATCCGCCCGGCTATCTGCGGCGAGTGCGCGAACTCACGCGACAGCACGGCATCCTATTGATCGCCGATGAAGTGGCCGTCGGCTTCGGCCGCACGGGGACACTCTTTGCCTGCGAGCAAGAGGATGTCTCCCCCGATTTTCTCTGCCTCTCGAAAGGGATCACCGGAGGCTACTTGCCGCTCGCCGCGACACTGACGACCGACGACATCTATAACGCCTTTCTCGGCGAAACGGGTTCCGGCCGGACCTTCTTTCACGGGCATACTTACACTGGCAATCCGCTAGGTTGTGCGGCGGCACTCGCCTCGCTGGAACTGTTCGAGACGAACGGGGTGCTCGACAACGTGGCCGAGTGCTCGCGGCTGTTGACTTGCCGATTGGACGAGATTCGCGACTGGCCACACGTCGGAGAGATTCGGCAGAAGGGGATCCTGGTGGGCATCGAACTGTTGGCCGACAAGAGTTCGCGGCAGCCGTTCGCGCCAGAGCAACGGATCGGACATCGAGTGACACTGGCCGCTCGGCGTCGAGGACTCTTCACACGACCGCTCGGCGATGTGCTGACGATCGTGCCCGCGCCCGCGATGCCGCCGGAATTGGTTAGCCGGGTGTGTGACCTGTTGTTCGAGTCGATTCGCGAAGTGCGTTGAGAATCCAGCTCACGTCGGCTCGTGACGCCGACCCCAATTTCGTTCGACGAACTGGGGTCAGGCACTTAGGAATTTCGGTATTGGCCGTGGCCAATTCCGAAATTCCGAAGTGCCTGACCCCTGACGGGTGCAATGTCACGAATGATCCAGCCAAGTGAAGTCCGGCGATTCGGTCGTCTCCGACGGAAGCACGTCGCGGCGGCGCGAACGCCGACGGAAGCCAAACTCCACCGCCAGCCCGACGACCAGAAACGTCACCAGAATTCCGATCGCCAAGTACGTCAGCGAGCCGCTGTATCCGGCAGGTCGCGGCGCGGAGGACTTGGGCTGCGACAGCACCGTCATTGTGTTCGCCAACACCAGCGGTGCCGTGTGAAAATTGTTGGCGGTCGCGTAGCTGTACCGTTTGAAGAAATACCCGGTGACGCGGACTCGGAGCGGGGGTTTCAAGTCGTCTCCCAGCGGGACGCCCGTCGGCAAATTCGTGAACACCACGCGATACGGGTTGAGGCCCGAATCGGCGGTGAAGAGCCACGCTTCCCACGAGGCCAGTTCCTTGGCTGGCTCGGCAAGCGGCTGGCAACGGCGAATCTCTCCGTCGATGGTCAGCACCTCGCCGCGATAGCGATCGGCTTCGAGCATCAGCACGGCGAACGGCACATCGCGTTGAGCGATCCGTTCGAGTTCGCCGAGCGGCACAGCGCGGACTTTCGCCAAGAGATTGTCGTAAGCCTCTTTCTCCGCCGCTGTGACACCGAACGTGTTATCAGTCACGGCCGCGAGCAGCGACTTGTCGATGGGCATGTCTCGCGGCGTCGTCTCAGCAACCACTCGCACGGCATCGTCGCGCAACGGAGTCGATTGGGTTTCGCGCGGTTCATTGAGCAATCGCTTGAGCCGTCGCGCTTCGTCGGGAGTTCGGCCCGCCAGCACGGGATCGGGTTTCGGTTGCCGAGCCTGTCGCACGGACCACCACACGATCAGCAGCGCTGGCACGAGCGTCATTGCCCAGAGGATCAATCTCCAGTTCGGTGCCAGCGGCGGTCGGTCGGAAGTTCCAAAACGCATGGGCGAGATTGTGCTGAGTGGTCGCCGAGTTGTCATCGCAGCTCAGGCGGCTACGGCAAGAAACGTATTGCCATTCGGTCATTCTCCGCGTGACGGGCGTTGCATCAGCGACTCGGTGGCGGCGGCGGGGGACTTCGACTCGAACAAGACGGCGAAGACTTCGTGAGTGATCGGCATGTCGATCCCGGTTTGCCGCGCGAGATCGTGGATGCTGCGAGCGGTCGTCACCCCCTCGGCGACAGCCGTCATGCTGGCGAGGATGTCGTTGAGCGATTGTCCGCGGCCCAGACGTTCGCCGACTCCGCGATTGCGGCCGTGACGACTGACGCAAGTGGTGATCAAATCGCCCAGGCCGGCGAGACCGAAGAAGGTTTGCTTGTCGGCTCCCAAGGTACTGCCGAAGCGAGTCATCTCGGCCAGCCCGCGCGTGAGCAGCGCGGACTTGGCGTTGTCGCCGTAGCCCAGTCCATCGCAGATGCCGGCGGCAATCGCGATGACGTTCTTCAACGCTCCGGCCAATTCGACGCCGAGCAGATCGCGATTCGTATAAACCCGGAAGCGATCGGTCGCGAACAGTTTTTGAGCCTGCAAGGCGAACGCTTCATCCTCGCTGGCAATGACCACACTGGCGGGCATTCGGCGAGCCGCCTCTTCCGCATGACACGGCCCACCCAGCGCGGCGACCGGTCGCGCGCCGAGCACGCTGGTGATAATCTGCGTCGGACGAGCGAACGTCCCGTTCTCCAGTCCCTTGATGACGCTGAGGATCGGAACTCCAGACGGCAGTTGGCCGGCGATGTCGGTCAGAGCTTGCCGCAGGAACGCCGTCGGGATCGCCGCGATCAACACGTCGGCACCGGCAGCGGCGGACGCGATTTCGGACGTGATTTCGATCCGTTCGGAAATAAGAACACCCGGCAGCAGACGCCGATTCACTCGCGAGGTCGCCATGTCGCTGGCGTGCTCGGGGCGACGCGTCCAAATCGACACGTCGAGTCCCGAGTGCTCAGCCAGCACAATCGCACAAGCCGTTGCCATCCCGCCGCCGCCGAGAACTGTGATTTTCATACGCGTCTTCAACCGATGCTCACGAGAAGGACTGGCGGGACCGAGCGTGTCCCAGTTGTGCGGGACACGCCAGTCGGTGGGATTTCACGGAATCCGCCGCCAACGACGGCCGAAGGACGGGAATTCGCCCGTCCCACGCAAAGCCCATTTGCTCGACCGCTTCGCGTGACCTAAGTTTTCGGTCGAACACCTCAGGAACCATGCTAATGTCGCAATTACTTGAGCAGAAGCCGGTCACGTTCATGGATCGTCGCCTCGGAGCGGATGGCCGTCCCGAGGGAATTCAGGAGCGCCGACAATTCCGCGACTCGCACATCCAGTTGAACCCGGATGCTCAAGAGTTGGCCGAAGCCATCGACCAATACAAGCTGCTGCATCGCCGCCGCTTCATCACTTACGAAGAGCTGTACAATGTCATGGTGGGCCTCGGCTACCATAAATAGCCGCCGGCTCACTGTGACGCCAAGACGCGAGAGCCTGGTCGCTCGGAGGAGTGACCAGGCTCTTTTCGTTTGACACCTCGCGCCGACGGTCACACATCCCTCCTCACCGCAAGACCGGAGGCTGTTCCGTAGCGGCGGCCCCCGCTCGCCACATCTATTCCAGCGCCGCGAGCAGAGCAGAAGACAACGCGAACGTCTCATTGATGAGATCGCCCAGCGTGTTGTTCAAAGTATCCACAAAGATCGCAAGATTGCCCAACTCGAAGCCAAACTCGTGCAGAAGTACGAAGTCGTCGCCGAGCTGTTGCAGGAGCATGTGCAGCTTTTCTAGGAGGTGTCACATGGCAACGATGACAGTCGCGGTAATGACGTTGGGTCTTTTGGGTGTGGCGCTGGTGCCACTGGAAGGAGTTTGTCGATTCGCATTATCGACGTTGCATTTCGCGCTGCACGGCGGCGCGTTCGCCGCGCTGCTGGCGTGTGGTGGTCTCGCGATCCGCCCAGGACTGGTGCCGAGCAGCTTGAAGAATTACTCCGCCGGCTGGCACGCGGAGTTGCGGGAACTCGTTCCACATCTCGCTCCTGGGGCCGAGTGGATTGCGTTGGGCTTGGTGTTGACCGTCGTGGCGACCCACGACTTCCCCAATTGACCGATCGTTGGTTATCACGTCGCATCGACCTGGACCGCAACACGCGAGGACTCGACATGAAACTCACCCTCACCGCCATGCTGTTTTTGACTCTACTTTCGTTGTCTGTGATCGGTGCAGACGCGGCTGAACCAGCCATCCCGGCGCTCAAGACCGATATCGAGTTCGCCAAAGATGATGACGTCAGCCTCACCCTGGATGCGTTCGTGCCGGAGGGAGCCGGGCCGTTTCCGACCTGCATCCTGGTCCACGGCGGCGGCTTCGTGAGGGGAGACAAGCAGAGCTACATCAAGCCGTTGTTTGAGCCGCTCAGCAAGGCCGGGTTCACCTGGTTCACGATCAACTACCGGCTGGCTCCACAGCATCGTTGGCCGGCGTGTGCAGAGGACGTCGAGACTGCTATCCGTTGGGTGAAGGGGCACGCGAAGGAATACAAAGTGGATATTGGCCGGATCGCGCTCATCGGCGAGTCGGCTGGTGGGCATCTCGTGTCGTGGGTCGGCACGCGGGACAAAGAGGACACGCGCGTGGCGGCGGTTGTGCCGTTCTATGCTCCGCATGATCTGGAGTTGCAGGTCCGGCATCGCAACATGCTTGGCGAGTCGATGACGGCGCTCTTGGGACTGACGGAGTTGAACGACGATGCTTGGAAGCGGCTCCGCGAAGTCTCGCCGAGTAGCTGCGTCCACAAAGGGATGCCGCCGTTCCTGCTCATCCACGGGGACAAAGATCCGACGGTGCCGTTCGAGCAGTCCACTCGGTTCCAGAAGCAGATGAAGGATCTGGGCAACCAGTGCGACTTGATCACGATCCCGGAGGGCGTTCATGGCATGGGCGGTTGGGACAAGTTGAACTCCGACTACAGAGAGCAGCTCGTTGCGTGGTTGAAGACAAGTTTGAAGGCCAAAGACGATGCGTCCGCCGCCGCTACGTTGACGGACCTCGGTGCGCAGGTGACACACACGGATGGCGTCGTCACGAAGGTCTTCTTCAAGGATTGCTCGAAGCTAGGTGACGCCGAGTTCCGGCTGATCGGACAGTTCAAGGATTTGAAGAGCCTGACGCTCTACGGACAGTGCAAGGGCCTGACTGACGAAACGCTGCCGTACCTCTCCGGCCTGACCAAGCTCGAAGAGTTGGGCACGGACGGCATTCAAGTCAGCGATGCCGGCTTGGCGAAATTGACCGGGCTGACCAGCTTGCGGTCGCTGTCGTTCTTTCATCCGTCGTTCGGGATGAAGGGCTTTGACGGTTCTGGCTTCGCGGCGTTGAAAGCTCTGCCCAAGTTGGAACGACTGACGATTGCTGGCACGCCGTTCGACGACAAAGGGAT
Source organism: Planctomycetaceae bacterium (assembly GCA_046156195.1). Taxonomy (GTDB): domain Bacteria; phylum Planctomycetota; class Planctomycetia; order Planctomycetales; family Planctomycetaceae; genus SXKJ01. The sequence goes on from JBJXEX010000436.1 coordinate 47,910, forward strand.
GGCGGCCGTCGCCGAGATCAAACAACTGCGCGACTTCCGCACTTGGCATACCTATCAAACGTCTGTCGGGAACGAGTCGCTCACGAAGCTGCCGGAACTCAAATCGCTGTGGCTGGGTCAACGTCTGCGGCGTTATGACGGCGTCTCGAACGCAGCCAGCCTTGATGACTCGACGTTCGATGTGCTGACAAAGCTCAAGACGTTGGAGTCGCTGACGCTGGATGAAGCTCGTTTGTCGCTTGCGGCATTGCAGCGGATGAAGGAGTTGCCGCGACTCAAGAAGCTCGAACTCCGCCGCATCGACATCCCGGCGGCGGACGTCGAGACTTTGCGTACTGCTCTGCCGTCCGTCGCCATCGACTGGAAACCTCTGACGGATGACGAACGCACGAAGCTGGAAGCGTTTCTGAAGAAGTGAAACTGTCCATTCAAGCTGATCATTCCATGAATCGGAGATGAGCGATGCTGCGACCGAGTTGTTGGCGAGCGCTGGTCGTGACTCGGCGCACTCTGTTGAGCTTGGTCGTGTTCGTTGGACTTCCCGCCGCGCTGTGGGCGGACGATGCGGTTCGGGCGAAGTCCAACGCCAAGACCGTGCGATTGCTCACGGTGGGCAACAGCTTTTCGGCGAACGCCACGCATTATCTTGGGGACTTGGCGAAGGCTCGCGGGAACGTGCTGATTCACCGGCCCATCGTCGTCGGCGGAGCGTCGTTGGAATTGCACTGGAGCCGAGCCGCGTTGCACGAAAAAGATCCGCAAGATGCCGCTGGTCTGTATGGCAAGCGGAGCTTGAAGCAGGAACTGGTCTCGGAGCCGTGGGACTTAGAGGCTATCCGAAAAGTCGACCTGACTTAACCAAGGAAATCAACTACTGTTAGACCGTCATCAAGCAAAGGAGTGCAACGCCATGACGGAACCGCGAACCGCGTCGAGAAAAGCCTATCCCAGTGA
>JBJXEX010000439.1:0-3573 GCA_046156195.1 Planctomycetaceae bacterium
TCACATCATTCTGCCCACCCATCATTCTGCTGACTTCCGGCAAGCAGAATGATGGGTGGGCAGAATGCCTTGCCATCGGTGGGGGCAAGACCTCGGATTTGATCCCACCGATGGCAAAGCCGCCCCACGGATGGCAGAGCCGGAGCACGGAGGAAGACAGGTCAGGGAATGACGCCTTGATCTGTTGGCAGCCATCAAAATACGAAGTGGTTCTTGGACAGGTTCTAAAGGCCGACTTCGCCCCACTTTTCCCACAGCACAAGCCGCTAGTACTCAGGCACTTCGCCAAATCGAAACCGAAAATCTTCTCACCAAAACAAAACTTTCGCCGTTTGCAGAGCAGAGGTGGTGAAATCACCCATCAGTTTGAGTTGTGTAGATACCAATGCTTGTGAGCCGATGGCGCTAGCCACGGGCCTAGGTAAGTGACGTTTGACGGCGAATCGCCCGACAAGTTCTACCGAGCCGTCTCCAGCTTGCCGCGATAGAAGTTCAACGCTTCGCGGTACTCGTCCAGTTCGACCTCGCTGAGCACGTCCTTGTTGCGAGCGATTTCTTCTTCGCAACGCTGGATCAAGTAGCGGACTTGATCGCGACGCGGGCGAAGCGTGTTGCCCGGAGCATCCCAATACACGGGGGCCGTGTGCGCGAAAAGAATTCGTCCATCGGGCCGATACTCAAAACAGCGGATCGCGATCCAACCCGACTCAAGTCCCCCAAACTCGGACGATCCGCTGATCGGAATGCCGTCTCCCAATTGTTTCCATTCGGCCACATTCTTGATCTCACCGCTGACCAATGTCTCGACCCTCACATGTCGCGATTGCGTGTGAATTCGATGACGGATCGAGACGACATTCGCGCCGCGATCGACACTCCATTCGATCAACGGCCCGGTCGTGACAAAGCTGCGGCCTTCATTGAGTCGCTTCTGCCATAGCTCTGGCGTGAATTTGTTGTCGCCGAGATCGACGTAGACTCGGCTGAATCCCGCCGGGACCGGATGCACACCGTTGGCCGTGCCGGCGGTCGGACGCATTCGCAGGCCGCAGTTGAGCATCGCGTAGTACTGCTCCCATCCGAAGTGCAGCCAGCCGAGTTCGGTGAAGCCCTCTTTGTTGGTCTCGATCCGTGGGTTGTCGCTCCAGTTGTTTTCGAGAGTCCAAGACTTGAAGGCGAACTCGGTGCGCCAGACGTGATTGTTCGAGAGCGGGTACAAGTCCGCCTTCATCACCGGTGCGATGATCGGCGTCCAAGCCCACGAATGCTTCTCCAAATCGAGCAACCCACCTTGTCGATGAGCCTCCTCGGCCACGGCTTTCAGCGGTGGGATGCCGATCTTTAGCGGCTCCTTCTGGCCGAGGATCAGCACGGCTCCGAGCGTGTGTCGCTTCTCGCCGACGGAGAAGATTTCGTATTCGGTGTTCAGCGGCACGATCGCATGCGTCGGATCGGCGAAGATCGGAGCGGTCGGAATCTGCTGCGGATCGACTCGGCCTTTCTCCGGCAGCGTGTGAGCCACCGTGACCCACTGCGACATCGGATAGATCATGTTGAGGTCTTCGGCCAGCACGACGTTCGACAGTTCCCCAATGGGACGATGGACGTGAGTGTCGCCGGAGTACCAGCCCCGCTCGGCCATGTTGATCCAGCGTTTCAGTTTGATCGTCACGCTGACGGGCTTGTCGGCGACTTCAACCTCCTGCGCGGCGGTCAGGTACTCCTTGCCCCGTTCGACGGTGAGCGTGTACTTGCCGGGAGGCAGTTCGGCGACGAACGGATGAGCGGAGAGGGTCGTGTGCTTTTCGACGCTCTTCTGATCGCTGCCACGGTCATAGATGAGAGCCGCCCCCATCGCATCCGCCGACTTCGCGAAGAACCACTTCGCTCCGTCCGCCGACTGAATGTAAAGCCGAGCCGGCAGCAACTGGCCAGAGTCGGAGTCACGAATTTCCCCCTGCAAGGTCGCGGCAGATAACTCGTCGGACAACGTCGAAAGTAACAACGTCGTCAGAGCAACGATCCACCACACACGCACGAGCAACATGAGACACCTCCGAAAAAGACGCGACGATTAGCCCCTCATACGGCTTGCCAGGATACGGAGTCTTCCGATCTCACATCATTCTGCCCACCCATCATTCTGCTCTTTGAAAGTCAGCAGAATGATGGGTGGGCAGAATGATGTGAGAACGGAAAGCAAAGACAATTCTCGTTCGAGATTGGATGGCTCATTGGGTCACAGACCGTATTGTGTTTCTTCATCTGTGGGACGGCCTTGTCATCCGTGGGTCAAGACTTCGGATTTGATCCCGCAGGTGGCAAAGCCGCCCCACGGATGAATGCGGTCGTCTGATGCAGAAGATCCCCGCACCCATCCCGATCCACCTCAAACCTGGTTCTTCAGGTGAGGGTCGCTCGATACCACTCAAACGCGATGCGGAACGGCGGTGAGAATTGCTCCGGCGAGCGGGCGAGCCATTCGGCAATCTCGGTCAATTCGTAGAACGCACCTCCGGCGATCTCGCCGGGATCGAATTGCGGCGGCGTGTCGGTGACGGTGCGATAAAGCACGGTGAACTCATTCGCCGTCTCCGGTCCGGCGGGAAACTTGGCAAGGCGCTCGACCGGCGATGTCAGTCCGAGTTCCTCCTGCATCTCTCGCGGAGCCGTCTCGTCGTAGTTCTCCCCGGCGGTGACATGCCCCGACGCGGACGACGTGTAACACAACGGATACTCGTCCTTCGTCGCGGAGCGCTGCTGCAGCAACAGTTGCCCGCGCGAATTGAAGACGAAGATCGACACGGCTCGGTGCAGTAGCTTCCGGCGATGAACCTCGGAGCGAGCCATCTGGCCGATCACGCGGTCCTGGTCATCAACGACGTCGAAGAGTTCTTCAAGCATGATGATCTACGGCACCTGGTCGAGCACGCTGGAATCCACATAGATCGGCAGGTGCGGTTCGTAATGAACGGCCAGAGCCACGGCGTCACTGGGGCGGCTGTCGATTTCCAGCAGGTTGCCGTGTTGGCGGATATACAGCTTGGCGAAGTAAGTGTGATCGCGCAAGTCATTGATGACGATGCTCTCGAATTCGCCGCCAAGAGCCTCAATGGTGGACTTGAGCAGGTCGTGAGTCAGCGGACGCTGCGGGTAGTCCTTCTTGACTCGGCGTTCGATGCTGGCGGCCTCGAACGGGCCGATCAGGATCGGCAGCATCCGCTCACCTTCGACCTCGCGGAGGTAGATCACCTGCTGGTCGCTAACGTCACTGATCATGATGCGGGCAAGTTCCATCGGCACAAGCACGGGGGCACCTCGGTTTCTGATGTCGGCATCGGTCACACGGCGGGTCCGCGTCCGACCAATGCGTTCGGGACTATCGGAGTCACACTGACGGACGGGCCGCTTGCGGTCAATCGAGCCGCCCACAAAATCACCCACCGCAATCGTTCGACCGCATGACATCCTCCGCAGTCTTCCGACCTCTGTCTGCGTCATTGTTGTTCTTCATCCGCGGTTCGGCTTTGCCATCCGCGGGCAGTCTTTCGCAGAGGCTGCCCGCAGATGGCA
>JBJXEX010000447.1:0-16123 GCA_046156195.1 Planctomycetaceae bacterium
TTTTCCGACAAATGTATTTTTGCAGCCTTCCCTGGCATCGCGTCACCTCCTTCAAGGAATGAAGTGGGTGTCATCACATAAAGTCCGTCTTTCATGGAAGGCCAACTACGATTTGAGGCACTAGTCAGCGGCACCGCGTACTGCTGTCAGACCCCATCCGCCTTGTGCCATTGGAATCTACACAACTCGAAAACGTCGGCAATTTCGACATTCTCTGCGCTCTTCGCTTCTCTGCGGTAAAAGTGATGGCAATGCCTCTTTTACCGCAGAGAAGCGAAGAGCAGAGGTAAGACGGTCACGTTTTCATGGGGCTCGCAAAATTGTGTCGAGACCAATGGCCTTGTGCGGATGGGATCAAAGATCAGTTGGCGATCGATAGCGAAGAATCTGATTCACCATCCGCACGAGGCGAATGGGGCAGACAAAATCGCAGAGTGCGCTGTGCGTCGCTCCGGGGAAAGCCTCAATTTCTCGGCGTGTCGGTTCTCGCGAGCGAAATCTTGAAAGCCGTCTTGACCCTTTCTTGAGGCTTGCCATACACCCCGCCCCCACGCAACTGGCCGCTTGGAAAACGATCCGCGGCTGTGATTCGCGTGCCACTTCTCGATGCCTCTCTGACACGCCTTCGTGTCGCTCTGACAAGACATTCGTCCGATTCATTTTTGCCTTCGACCCCGCCTCGCACTCAACAGGATGGTGCCATGATTGGGAAGCAGTCTCGTTTCGTTTTCGCGATGGGAGCGTTGACGTGGTTGGTCTCCGCCAGCCCGGTTTCCGCTCAATGGGCTCCGTTCGGGGGCCTGTTTCGTCCGTATTCCTGCGGCCCCGCGTGCCAGCCAGTCACCTGGGCACCGGCGAACGGATGCGGCAACGGTGCTTGTGGAATCCAACCCACGGCGGCTTACGGTGGTTCCTGTGCATGTGCTCCGCAGATGGTTGCTCAGCCCGTCACTGAGACGGTTCTGCGACAAGTCCCCGTCACCGAATTTCGCCAAGTCCGGCAGACGGTTCGCAAGCCGGTCATGCAGACCAGCTACGTCGATCAGCCGGTCACCGAGTATCGGCAAGTCGTCGATCAAAAGACGGTCAACGTGCCGACCTGCTCCTACCAAGACGTTACCGAGTACCAGACGGTCCAACGCAACTGTGGCCAATGGGTCACGAAGTGGCACTGCAATCAAAAGGTCGATCCGTGTGCGTACGACAATCGGCCGGGTTTCGTGGCCGAGATGAACCGCATCGGCTTCGCGGCCAGACAGGCTCTCACGCCGAGTCAGTTCGCGACCCGCGAATACGTCAATCAGACGGTCGCTCAGCAAGTCCCGGTGACTCGCCGAGTCGCCATCCAAGGGACGAAGCAAGTCACCTATAACGTCGCTCGCACAGTGGCGATGCAATCGACTCGTAAAGTCGCCGTCAACACGATGGGCTTCATCGACGAAGATGTGCTCGTGATGCAGCCGGTCACGGTGGTGAAGTCGATCCCGACGACTCAGACGACTTACCGTTTTGTTCCGGCCGGCAGTGCGGTGGCATTCGGACCAGTTCCCGCCAGCACCGCGCTGGGGCCAACGCCCGATCCGGTCAGTGCGGCGAAGTTGCCGACCCGCCCCCAGTCCGCGACTCGCGACGACAGAAACCGCTCTTCCGATTCGCAATCGGGTGAGGTTCCGGCGAAGAAGTCATCCTTTGAACGCCGCAGCTCGAACGATGAGTACGACGACAGCCCGCAAGCGACTCGCGAACCGGCCGCGAAACCGACCGTCCGTTTCGTCGCCGCAAAGATGCCGGACTCCGCTCGCGTCACCGGCTGGCACCCGGCCCGCACGGCCTCCGCCGAGAAGGCCACTCCGCGTCCCGCCGCGACGATCACCGTCGCGGAGAACGCTCGATAAAGCGGAAGGCCAGACCATTCCTGTTTAACCCCTACGCCAACGGCGTGGGCGAGATGACGGTGAATCACGAGTCGGACAAGGATGTCCGGCTCACGGAAGGCGATGGACAAGGAAGTCCATCGCCCGTCTTTCACGAAAGTTTTGGTGCTCTCTCCAAGTAAGTGTGGTCTCTTCTCCCTGTCATCGAACTCGCTGAACTCTCTCCGTCAGCCTCGGTGACAACTCACGACAAGGTCACGTCTCTCCTCTCCCTCCTCCCTCCGGTTCCTCAGAATCTCTCTCCCTCCCTCGCGGTGTTCGGCTTCAGCCCGGTCACCCAAACGAATCCCTCCCCACGAACCCGGCTTCTCTCCAGAGGCCGGGTTTTCCTTTTTGAGCGTAGCCACGTTCGCCAGAACGCGAGCACCCCACACTCTGGCGAGTGCGGCTACGCCGCGGCGGATGCCACTCAAGCGTCTGCGGCACCGGAGTCCGTCCCCATCGTGGATTTCCGACGGAGGATGTCCCAGTGCGCTTGAATGACGTCGGCAGCCTCGACGGCGGTGGGCTTGTCGGACATGAAGAGTCTGACCCCTTTTTTATCCGCCTTCTCCTGGGCCTTGGCCTGTTTCGGATCGTAGAAGGTGGTGGAATCGACGTCGCGATTCTGACCCACTAGGCGGAAGAGCATCGAGCCGACTTTCAGAAGGCCGCCTGGTTCCAGCAGCACTTCGCCAGTGATCCGTTCGTTGTCGATGAACGTGCCGGCTTCGGTATTGAGGTCATTGACCAGAATCCCCATTGGCGTTGGCTTGAGCGTGCAATGTTGCGGCGCGATCCCTTCGCCGTACTGCTTGAGCTGGCAGGTTCGGGCGCTGCCCAGCGTGATGATATGGTCGGGCAGCATCAACTTTTTGCCCTTGAGCTTGCCGGACAAGATGCGGAGCACTCGCAGCGAACTGGCCAACGCGGCTCGTGACAACGGCGCGCCGATGATCGACAACGCGCCGATCTGTCGTTGCAGGCACTTGGGGCAGGTGCGGGCTTTTTCCAGATCGCTCGAGAAGAGTTTGTAATACGTCCCGCAATGCTGGCATTTGACCGACAGGAACCGCATCGGATCGTCGAGAGCGTTCGTGTTCACGACATCGCTCAGCTTGACGATCATGTCGTGAACGGCACGCTCGGGGATTTGCACGAGCGACTGGCATTGGAAGCAAGTCACCAGCTTGCCCCGATTTTCGAGCTTCTCTTTCAGACGCTGACCGCATTTGCAGCGGAATTGAATCTCCCCTTTTTCTTTCCCTTCGCGTTCGTTGGCCTGCCGCTCCCAGACGATGTCGGCCACTTCGCGGATCGTGGCGACGAGCGTTCCCGGCTGACACGGTCGGACGATGTAACCGTCCGCTCCGAGTTTGGCCGCCAGCGATTGCGCCGCTTCCAATTCGATCTCGGAATAAACCACGACGGGCAGAAACCGGTCTTGCTTCTTGAGCCGTTCGAGGATTTCAAAACCACTCTCGCCGGGCAAGATCAACTTCAGCAGCACGAGGTCTGGACGGTCCATCGAAAGACTGCCGTGGACTTGCCCGCCATCCTTGAAGGTCTTGACCTCGAATTTGGCTTGCTCCAACGTGGCTTTGGTCTCACGAGCGTCGTCCGCATCGTCATCGACCACCATGACGTATTTGACGACGGCATGTTGCTCGCCTGTGTCGCCGGATTGAAGAATGCCGCGTGCCATGCCGCACCCTGAAGAAGGAAATCTGTCGGATCGGCCCCGATTACGCCCGATCGAGACCGCTGCAGGAAACCGGGGGAGTATGCCGTCGCTCCCCAAGACCGGCAATCAGGGCCGACAACTTTCAGCAGATTTCCCGGTCCCATTTCGCGCGACTGTAGGACGTTCTCCTTGGAGACCCCGTCCGGCTTGGGAGCTGTTGATTTAGTCGTTTAACCGCAAGCCGGAGGCGTGCGAACGTCAGTTTTTATTCCACGTCTCACGCACGCCTCCGGCTTAAACCAATTTTCCGACCCCTTGGGAAACAGCATAGGGAACAGGGTTGCGCAATCCGCCAGCGATCGCTAAACACCACACATGGACGGGACTTGGTATGGAAAACACTCCGACGTCGAAGGCGCGGCACTGGGGTGCCTCTTCGTATCTGAGTCTTTAGTACGAAAGGCGACAAGGATGTTGCTTCACTTGAAGCCGGCAGAGCATTCGCCTTCGCTCACGCTACGGTCTAGTTGGCTCCTGGTGTCGCCGCCGACAACGCCAACTCCCGTTTCGCGCGAGCCACCATGTCACGGACGTGGTCGCGATGCTCGGACAGCCGTGAGAACGCCGGTTCGATCCAGCTATTCAGGAAGATCAAGATGACCGCCGCCGCCAGCCCCGTGAAGGTGGCCCAAATCGACTCGCCAAAATTGCGAACAATCGCGTTGACCGTCGCGCTCCCTGACTGATCCGCTTGCAACGCCGCTCCAATGGCCAACACCGTGCCGAGAATCCCGGCCATCGGATACGCCTCGATCATCGAACGCCACACGTTGTAAATCGTCTCGAACCGCATCGCGTGCAAGTAGCGGCGCTTCTCATCGAGGATGCTCATGCGAATCGCCAACTCTTGCCGTTCAGAAGATCGAGCGGGGATGTCCAACGCATCCTTCACGTCGGCGAGAAATGCCTCGATCTGATCGGAAAACGCCAAGCTGCGATCCAACACGCTGCGATGTTTCAACCCGCGCGTGAAGTCATCCAACGTCTGCGCGATCGCTCGCAAGTTGTGCCGGTATGCCATCCAGAGCATCACGAACACAACCAAGTGCAAAATGAACGCGCACAAGATCGTCGGCGTCGATAGCTCCGACAGTCGCTTCAGAAGTTCGGCGGAGAGGTGCATGGTTTGCAAATGACGAATGACGAAATACCCAATGACGAATGAATTCCGAATGACGAATGACGACGAGGTTTAAGAAACGTCACAGCGAACTCGAAGACAGCATTTCGAGATTCGAGCTTCGACATTCCTTCGTCATTGGGTATTTCGTCATTCGTCATTCCCCTCATACCCCCCGCCGTTCCAAAACGTAAAGGGCACTTTCGGCTCGCAGGTTGGCTCCCCAGGCGTCGGGAACGGCTCGGCGTTTGATGATCGGCAGCTCGCGGATGATGCGGAAGTTCTGCTGCTCGCACAGGCCGCGAAAATCGCGGAGCGTCATAAAGTGGATGTTCGGGCTGTTGTACCATTCATAGGGGAGCGATTCGGTGATCGGCGCCCGCCCTTGCCAGAGCACCTGAAATCGCACTTGCCAGTAACCAAAGTTCGGCACGACCACCAACCCGCGCCGAGCGACTCGCAGCATCTCTTCCAACACGAACTGAGGCCGCTGCACCTGCTGCAACGTCTGGCTGAGCACCGCGAAATCAAACGATTGACTCGGAATCTCCGACAGCCCCGCATCAAGGTTGGCTTTGACGGCCGGCACTCCGCGCTCGATCGCACCCACCAGGTGCTCGGCATCCAGATCAACCCCTTGCACGTTGCAGTTGTGCTCGTCTCGCAGCCTTGCGAGCAACCGCCCATCGCCGCAGCCCAAGTCAACGACTCGGCTGCCGCGATCGACGTGTTGCAAGATGATCTCGTCCGTCAATGCGGCCGTCGGGTCCGGCATGCAATATCGCTTGGGCATGAATCGTCCTGATGCCAAAGTCTCGCTACGTTCGCCAGAGCGTGTCGGAAAATGTAACCCGAAGCGTTAGCGAGGGAGTTTGGAAGCGTTAGCGAGGGAGTTTGGATTGTGAATTCTCGAAGATTCCGACCCTCGCTGACGCTTCGGGTTACATGATTCCGACTTTTTCGACAGGCAGGCCAGAACGTGGGCGAGTTCGCGAAAAACCCACGTTCTGGCGAATGTGGCTACGGTCTCGAATCTTCTCGGACAGATGGGACGCATAGGTCGTATGCGTCCCATAAGTGCCATCAAATCCTGCTACAGCCCCGCGTCAAACTTCACGAGCGATCCCGCTGGCTTGTCGCTCCCTTCGGCGACCGTGCCGAACACGGCGACATACAGCACGCCGTTCTTATCGAACGCCAGCGCGGTCGGCTTGTCGAGACTGGCGATCTTCACCGCCTTGACCGAGTCGCCGTCGATGTCGAGGCGGAACAGGCCGCCCGCTTTCGGATCGCTCCACGAGTAATCGGTCGCGTACAGCTTCTTGGTCTTCGGGCTGTAGGCCAACCCGGCGACATCGTTCAGCCCAATCTTATAGTTCTTCTTGAGCTTGCCGGTTTCCGGATCGTAGATCGTCAACAGGCTGTCGCCCGGCGGAGTCGAGACCTCGCCCATTTGGCCGACCACGAGATCCTTGCCATCCAGCGAGAAGATGACCGGCACCGGAGCATCGACTTCGGTGGCGACCTTGGTGGCGATCGACAACTTCAACGCGCCCGGCTTGCCGTTGGCAGCGGTGCTCTTGGCGATCCAGCCTTTGGTGTCGTCGCCGTTGCAGGTGATGAAGATCGACTTGCCGTTGGAGGCCACGCCGTAGAAGTTGCCTTCTCCCTTGGCGGATTCCTCACTGGCCTTGATCGGGCCGAGCGTCGCGACGGCGGCGTCCTCTTTGATCGGCGGATGATCGGCATGAGGCGCGTCCTTGCCGACCTTGTAGATGCGGACCAACTCATCGCCGTCCGGCCGGCTGCCGTCGCCGACGATCAAGTGCTCGTCATCCCAGAACGCCAGGCCGAGAGGTCCGATGTTGTACTTCGGCCCTTTGCCGTAGATGTCGGTCGGGAATCCGGCGATCTCGGAGTGAGCCTTGCCGCTCTTCGGATCGAGCCGCCACACGCCGCTGTGAGCCGCAATGAAGACATGCCCGGTCGCCCCCTGCACCGCCACGCCGCACGGATTGTCGATGCCGCTGAGCACCGCCGTCGGCTTCGCCTCTTGAGCGACCGCCGTCAGAGAGATCGAACCACACAACAAAAACGCCATTGATCGGAGCATGAGAAAAACCTTTCGTTGGAGCCGCAGATATTAGGTTGCAGCCATAAGGGGATTCAGTGGGTGAATGTCTTTCGTAGATTAACCGATCCAAGGTCGGAGTAGATGTCAGTCGCTATTTTGTCACGGACTCAGGGTGTGGGTGCCAGTCGTCGTGACGAAGTCGATATCCGCCACCGTCATCTCTGGTTGCTAGATCCTCGAACCTGAGGTCTTGAATTCCCGGACGGTATCCCTTTGCACCTCCAGTGCTCCGCCAAGAGCGGCAAGTGCTGCCTGAAATTTCTGGAGAAAGGAGGTTCGACAACTGCATGACTGCCGCATTCAACGCATCGCGGATCACGTCGGCAACTTCATGTCGAACGGTCAAGAGAACGAAACATGGCGGCTTTGCCAAATCAGGTTTTTCCAAATAGTACGAGTCATTTGTAATTCGCAGATAAACATCTGGCGCATCACTTTCCTTCTCACAGACCGTCCAAGAAGGAGCCCAAACTTCGAGATCGAAAAAACTCCAATTGGCGGATTCGCTCGCATTTGTTGGAGACCCATGCGTCCACTTTTTGTGGCCCTTCTCGTCCCAGCCGATCCGACCGAATCGAATTGTTTCCTTGTTGCCAGGCAGATACTGCGTCGTTCTTACTGAGGCAGGGCCGCGCGCCACATTGACGATTGCGTCAAGCGATTTGGTTGCCGCGACCCACGACGACCAATTCCACAGTGGTACGCCCTCCGATCCCGCACGAAGAAAAAATGTGTCGTACTGTCCGCGCCAAGGCATTTCGCCGTCCGAATGAGAGTTGAATGAAACGAATGCGGAATTACTGACAAAACCTACGGCAACTCCGGAGCCTTGTGGTCCGGGTCGTCGGGGCTAATCGAAAATCCTTCGGTCATGAACTTCACCAAGTCGGCCTTCTCCGTCGGGGCGATCTTGATGTTGAAGATTGCTTTCGTCGAGCCAGTCCAACTGGCACTTCCAATGGATCGCGTTAATCAGGATTTCAAGGTCGGCACCGCCTGTCGTGCGGTAATCGCTTTGTCGCTCTCTAGCGGCAGGACCGGTTGAGACGTGTTGCCGCGTGCGACCAAGTTCGCGAGATGCTGGTCGAGCACCGTCAGCAGCGTCTCATCCTCAACGTCCCAGACTGATTGATCGCTGAAGTCTTCAGCCAGATCACCCATCATGGCCATCATCTGGCCGAATCGAATGTCGGGAGTCAACTCACAGATCCGGGCGAGCCTTTCGACCAGCACTTGTTGGATGGGCGGGATCATGGCAGCACATCTCCAATTTTCGGGGCGTTGGCAAAGGCCCGGCGGAATTTTCCAATCACTTCGACGGCCGTCATTCAATTCAGACCCCCTTCGAGCAAGGCGTCCCAACTGTCGCAATCCAGAACTCGGTCGGACAGGTAATCCAGCCAGTCCAGATTCTGAATCGAGTGCAATCGTTTTGAAATCGGAGGCTGGCTTGATATCGCTCGTAGTCAGTGTTGCGAACGGCGGTGGTCATTCAGAAACCCCTTCCAGCAGCGAGTTCCAATCGGGGCAATCGAGTATTCGATCTCCCAACGACTCAATCCGTTCGAGACTCTTGATCAAATTGAGCCTTGCAATGATTTCCCCGGGCGGCGGGCCCAACCGCGTCGTGCCAATGCGGATGACCATTCGACGAGCCTCGTCTTCTCGCCCCTTTTCCTCGGCAAACGCGAGGCTGGTCGCCTGGTCGCGGAGGAAGCGTAAGCGAGCTTCATATTGATGGCGTTCAAGCGTGTCGTGCGACATGGTCTGGAGCACCTTTGCGGCGAGATGGACGGCGGGCGTTTCCAACGAGGGAGGTAATGCGTCTGGGTCGAGTTCATTGCCGTGTTGTAGAAAGTAGGTCCAACGATCAAGGTCGCTGCTCAGTTCACTCACGGACTTGTGAAACTTCGGCAATTCCAAACACTCTTTGCCGGCGAAGACTCGCTTGAAGGCGATATCTACTTTTGGGTCGATGCCGGTTTCCATGCGGAATTGCTCCCATCGCTGCACTCGCCAGAGGCTGTTGAAAAAGTCGGAATCATGTAACCCGAAGCGTCAGCGAGGGTCGGAATCTTCGAGAAATCACAATCCAAACTCCCTCGCTAACGCTTCGGGTTACATTTTCCGACACGCTCGCCAGAGTGCGGGCGATTGGCCGTTCAGCCCACGTTCTGGCAAACGTGGCTACGCATCACTTCGGCAACTCAGGTGCTTTGTGGTCCGGGTAGTCGGCGCTGCTGAGTCCTTCGGTCATGAACTTCACCAAGTCGGCCTTTTCGCCGGGGGCGATCTTGATGTTGAAGATTTCTTCGTCGAGCCACTCGTTGGGGGTGCCTCCTTTGGCATAGTGATCGACGACCTCTTCCAGAGTCTTCGCGCTGCCGTCGTGGAAGTACGGGGCGGTCTTGGCGATCTCACGCAGCGTCGGTGTTTTGAACGCGCCGGTGTCGCCAGAGAGTTTGCTAATGTCGGCTCGGCCTTTGTCGAAATTCTTCTTGTCCATGCCGACGCCGAGATTGTGGAACGAGTTGTCCATGAAACTCGGCCCCGCGTGACAGGCCGAACAGTGGGCCTTCCCGAAGAACAGTTTCATGCCGCGCTGAGCCGACTCGGACAGAGCCTTCGTATCGCCTGCTTTGAATTTGTCATACGGCGCGTTGCCGGAAATGACCGTTCGCTCGTAAGCGGCAATCGCCTTCGCCATGCCGTCGGACGTGACGTCGGTGCCGAAGACTTTTTTGAACTGAGTCTTGTAGCCGTCGATGCCGTTGAGCCGCTTCACGACATCTTCGAGCGTCATCGTCATCTCAATCGGATTCTGGATCGGGCCGAGGGCTTGATCTTCGAGGGTCTTCGCGCGGCCGTCCCAGAATTGCAACGCGCCATACGCCGTGTTGATGACGGTCGGGGCCGAACGGCCTCCCTTCTTGCCGCCGACGCCGGTGGCGAATGGCTCACCGTTGGAGAATCCTTTCGCTGGATCGTGACAGCTCGCGCAGCTCACCTTGTTGTCAAGGGAGAGTCGCCCGTCGAAGAAAAGCTGCTTACCGAGAGCGATCTTCTCGGCCGTCATGGGGTTGTCCGTCGGCACGGGGACCGCTGGCAGGCCGAGCGGCGGTTTGCTCGGCGGATCGGCGGAAATGGCGACGCTCACGAGCAGGGCGGGCAAGGCCCACCAAAAAGCACAATGACACAGAGGCGGGAACTTCATGCGGTGACTCCTTCAACGGGGGGCGGTGACATTAACCCGGCTCGCGACGTTTGCAAGCGCGGCGAGTTCAGCCTCACGCGGCAACGAATCGGATGTTTAACCGCCACGCCATCGGCGTGCGCGCGAGTTGTCTGGCCCGCCAGCTCCCGCCAGCGCCCACGCCGATGGCGTTGGGGTTAAACATCTCGACTGACTTTGCAAGAGGCATCAACTCTCCCTCGTGCGATTCATTGACGCCGCGCCGGTTCGCAGGATGCGGAATCGCGCGGTACATTGATTGGGTTGCCCACCTTCAAACTCCTGCCTGAGGGCTTATTGATGCTGGCCCACTTTGCTCACCTTCGATCCCAGAATCTCCGACGCTGTGAAGTTTTGAGCCGCGACCGTCAGGGAGCGGTTCGATGTCGTTGCCCGTATGCACTCCCTGACGGTCGTGGCTCGAAAAGGTCACTGCGTCTGCGGAATCCGTTTCTGTTCTTGGCGGTCGTGCTGATCACACGGATCGGATTCGCGGCGGGACCGCTCTCCGTCTCTCCTGAGTCGGTGACTCTGGCGGACCCGTTCGCACGGCGGCAGTTGCTGGTCGAGGTGGCTGGGCAGGACGCGACTCGCGTGGCGAAGTTCAGCAGCTCACAGCCCAATGTCGCGACCGTTGATGAGTCCGGCTACGTCTTGCCGATTGCCGACGGGACGGCCGAGATTCAGGTGACGTTGGACGGGCAGACTTCCAAGGTGCCGGTCATGGTGAAGGGGATGGCCAACGCTCGCGCGGTGGATTTTTCAACGGAGATCGTGCCGCTGCTGAGCCGCTTCGGATGCAACGCTGGTGGTTGCCACGGCAAGCAAGGGGGGCAGAACGGATTTCAATTGTCGCTCTTCGGCTTCGACACCGAGTTCGATTACTCGGCTCTCGTGAAGGAAGCTCGTGGCCGGCGAGTGAACGTGTCCGACGCGAGCGGCAGTCTGTTGCTGCGGAAAGCGGTCGGCTCGGTGCCGCATGGCGGCGGGCGGCGCATTGAGGTTGGGAGTGAACCGTATCGGCTGCTGCTGAGTTGGATCGAGTCGAGTGCGCCGGCCTCCTCACCCGAAGTGCCGCGCGTCGTCAAGCTGCGTGTGTTGCCGAATGAGCGGGTCATGCAGACCAGCAAACTAACCCGAAGCGTGAGCGAGGACAAAGTAACCCGAAGCGTGAGCGAGGGGCTCCCGCGTTCTGGCGAACGCGGCAACCCGGTGAGCGAGGGCGAACTCCGATCTGACGTTGGTGGCCGTTCTCCCTCGCTGACGCTTCGGGTTAGTGCGGCAGGCACTCAGCAGCAGCTCGCGGTGATCGCCGAGTACAGCGACGGTTCGCAACGTGACGTGACGCGGCAGGCGGATTACTCCAGCAATCTCGATGTCGTGGCCTCGGTCACGCCGGATGGACTGGTGAAGACGACGGGCCAGTCGGGCGAGGCGGCGATCATGACTCGGTACATGGGACAGGTCGCGGTGTTCCTCGCGCTGGTCCCGCATGGCAAGCCGCTGACCGAGATCGCCAATTTCACTCCCAAGAGCGAGATCGACCGGCTGGTTGCCGAGAAGTGGAAGAAGTTGGGACTCAAGCCATCGCCGCTCGTCGATGACGCGACGTTCTTACGGAGAGTCACGCTCGATCTTTGTGGACGCTTACCGACATCGGACGAGGTGCGAGTCTTTCTGAATGACGCGACTCCGACGAAGCGTGCCGCGGCGGTCGAGCGGTTGCTGGAATCGCCCGACTATCCGGCGTTCTTCGCGTTGCGATGGGGGTCGATCTTGCGGAACTCGGATTTGGCTGGGGCCAACCGGGCGTCGTATGCGTTTCACAATTGGATCAAGGATCAAGTCGCTCGCAATGTGCCGTATGACGAGTTCGCTCGTGGCGTGATCGCCGCGTCGGGCGAGTGGCAGGACGCTCCGCCAATCAACCGCTACTGGCAGATGCGCGATGACCTGCTGCATCAATCGACGGCCGACACGGCTCAGGTTTTCCTCGGTCTGCGGCTGCAATGCGCGAAGTGCCATCACCACCCGTATGAGCGATACTCGCAAGAGGATTACTACGGACTGTCGGGCTTCTTCACGCGGCTGGGGCAGAAGTCGTTCGGTGAGCCTCCGCCGTATTTCAATGCGCCCAACGTGACTCGCGGCGATCAAAACCCGCTGACGAAGCAATCGCCCAAGCCAAAATATCTGGAGGGTGAGTACGCCGAGTTCACCTCCGAGCAAGACCCACGTCACGCGCTGGTCGATTGGATGGCCAAGCCGGAGAACCCGTATTTTGCGCGGACAATGGTCAATCGACTGTGGGGCCACTTCTTCGGCCGAGGCATCGTTCACGAAGTCGATGACCTGCGTGAGACGAACCCGCCATCGAATCCCGAACTGCTGAAATTCCTAGCGGACGATTTCTTGTCACCCGCTCACAAGTTCGACATCCGCCACGCGATTCGGCAAATGGTCACGAGTCAGGTCTATCAGTTGTCTTCGCAGCTAACGCCCGACAACGAACACGACCGACAAAACTATGCTCGCTTTTACGCGCGACGCATGATCGCGGAGGTCTTTCTCGATTCGGTCAATCAGGCGACCGGAGTGCGCGATCGCTTCAACGGCATCGGCTCGTCCGCGCGAGCCATCGACTTGCCTCACGAGAATTTCGGCTCGTACTTCCTTGATGCGTTCGACCGCCCGAAGCGCGTGACCGCCTGCGAGTGCGAACGCTCGCCCGGCGCGACGCTGGCTCAAGTGCTGCTGCTGTCGAACTCGGAAGAGATTGAAAACAAGCTCGCCAGCGGTGACGGCAAGATCGGCAAATTCTTCGCCGAGAAAGAACGCCGGCCGCTGCCGGAACTGCTCGATGAGCTGTACCTCGGCTCGCTGTCGCGTCTGCCAAGCAGCGACGAACGGCTGACGGCGACAAAGTATCTCGACGAAGAGTCGGACAAACGACAGGCCGCCGAGGACTTGCTCTGGACGCTGCTGAACTCGAAAGAGTTCATGTTCAATCATTGATCGCCGCGCCTAACACGACTTCGCACCTTCGTAGCCGAGTTCGCCAGAAAGCATCTGCCTGCGGATGGCAAAGCCGAACTGCGGATAAGAACCAATCAGGCCGCTACGCCAACGGCGTGCTCGGTTGGTGCGACCACTGTTCCACCGCGGCGCGCACGCCGTTGGCGTAGCGGTTAAACATCTCACACCAGCTTGCGTTCGGTCGCGTTCTGCATCGCGCGAAGCTCTTTTGGCAACGGGAAGTAGACGTGCTCTTCGCGGACGACGGGGTGCTCGACGGTGGCGTGGAAGCGATTGACGAGCGCTTCGAGGCAGGCTTCGACAACGACTTCCGGCGCGCTGGCTCCGGCGGTGATGACGACCGTTTCGTCGCCGTGGAATTCGTCCAGAGGAAGCTCGTGGATGCCGTCCACCAAGTAGGCTCGGCCGCACAGAGTCTGGCCGATTTCTCGCAGTCGCTGGCTGTTGGAACTGTTCTGGCTGCCGAGCACGATGACCACGTCCGCCGTCTTGGCCAGCACGGCCACGGCCTCTTGGCGGTTCGTGGTGGCATAGCAGATGTCGTCTTTCGGCGGGCTGACGATGCCGGGATAGCGACCTCTCAACCGCTCGATGACCGTGTTCGCTTCGGACACGCTGAGCGTGGTTTGAGTCAGGTACGCGAGCTTCGCATCGGCGGAAAACGGAAGCCGATCCACCTCGGCGGGAGAATCGACCAGCGTGATGCTTTGCGGAGCCTCGCCCATTGTGCCGATGACTTCGTCGTGTCCCTCGTGGCCAATCAAGATGATGTGATAGCCGTCTTTCGCGTAGCGGATCGCTTCCAGATGCACCTTGGTCACGAGCGGACAGGTCGCGTCAATCGTTTGCAGTTTTCGCTCGCGCGCTTGTCGGCGAATCTCCGGCGAGATGCCGTGAGCCGAATACAACAGGATCGAACCCGCGGGCACATCATCCACCGAGTTCACGAACTTCACCCCTTGCTTTGTGAAGCGTTCGACGACGTATTTGTTGTGAACGATTTCGTGATAGACGAAGACGTTTGGCCCGAACATGCGGATCACCTCGTCGAGGCATTCGATGGCCATATTGACGCCGGCACAAAAGCCGCGGGGATTGGCGAGGAGAATTTTCATGGGCGGTGTGGGCTTCGGAGTTTGGAAGTTTGCTGCCCCCCCGCGGAACAACTCGGCAACGGAAATCCGCCGGGGTCTGGAATTTGAAACGGGGCGGAGTCTAGCCGTGCCGCGTTGGACGTGGGATGCTGAGTCCGTTGCCGACCAACAAACGATGTTCAGAACAGTGAACTCACCTCAAACACAACGGGAGATGCCGCCATGCACCTGCGAGTTTTCGTCTTGGGATTGTTGCTCGTTGCCAGCCGAATTGGTCCAACGATGGCAGGAGAATCGGTGCCGCACGACCGAGGCAAACTCAGTGACGATCAATCGACGCGCTGGTTCGATCTCAAAGTGCTGGAGGTCGAAGGGCAGGCGTGGCGCGAGACGAAGGCTCCGTTCGACCGCCTTCCCGCGAAGGCGGAGAAGAAAGTCCGCGATGCCGTGTGGGGACTGAGCCGTCAGTCAGCGGGACTGTGTGCTCGGTTCGAGACCAGCGCGAGTTCGATCAAGGCGAAGTGGACGTTGACCTCGGCGAACCTCGCGATGCCGCACATGCCGGCCACCGGAGTCAGTGGACTCGATTTGTATGTGAAGTCCGAAGATGGCCTCTGGCACTGGTTGGCGAATGGACGGCCGACCGCTCAAACGAACGAAGTCACGTTGGCGGCGAATCTGCCGCCGCTCAAGAAGCCGACCGACACTCGCGAGTTCTTGCTGTACCTGCCGCTCTACAACGGAGTCAGCTCGGTCGAGATCGGTCTGCCATTGTCTGCACAGTTGTCGAAAGCTGAGCCGTACAAGAACGAAGATGGATCGCTTCGCAAACCAATCGTGTTTTATGGCACGTCGATCACGCAGGGAGGTTGTGCGTCTCGGCCGGGAATGGTTCACTCGGCGATCTTGCAACGGAGACTGGATCATCCGGTCGTGAATCTCGGCTTCAGCGGGAACGGCAAAATGGAGATGGACGTTGTCGAACTCATGGCCGAGATCGATGCCTCCTGCTTTGTGATCGACTGCCTGCCGAACCTCGAACCCAAAGAGGTCGCCGAGCGAACCGAACCGCTCGTCCGCAAGCTGCGTGAGGCACGGCCGAAGACTCCCATCCTGCTGGTCGAGGACCGCAGCTACAGCGATGCGTTCCTCGTCACCTCGAAACGCGAACGAAACGAGCACAGCCGACACGCACTGCACTCGGCCCATGCTCGGCTGGCCGGCGATGGGGTCGAGGGCCTGTTCTATCTCGACGGCGATTTCCTGCTGGGAGCCGACAACGAAGGAACCGTCGATAGCTCGCATCCCACCGACCTAGGTTTCTTCCGCCAAGCCGACGCCTTCGAGCAAGTCCTGCGACCGATTTTGTTCCGCGAGGACCGTCAGAGAAAATGAGAACGGGACAAGACACTTCTCGCTGACTTCGTCCCAATTCCCCTGACCCGATTCCTTTGATCTTTGTCAGATCTCAATGATGGTTGTGAGAAATGCGCCACTTCAGAACTGACGCTTCGGGTGATCTCGGACTCTTGGACGACACGCTGGTTCTGTTCGGCAGCGAGTTCGGCCGGATGCCGACTGCTCAAGGCCCGGACGGCCGCGACTTCCGGCTGACCGATGTGGCCGACAATGTGGCCGACAATGTGGCTCGCGAGATATTTGCCTGAGCCGATGGCGCTAGCCACGGGCCTCGGTGGGTGATGTTTCACGGCGAATCGCCCGACGCTAGTGGTCCACCAACTTTGAAACGATGGGATCGAGGACTGGATAGAGTCTTTTGAGCTTGATTCGAGCATCGCCTGTGGTGAATTGCCAGTTGACTCGGACTTTTTGTTCGTCGCGGCGCTCGT
>JBJXEX010000461.1:0-19716 GCA_046156195.1 Planctomycetaceae bacterium
ACCTAATGCTCAAACGTCTCGCACCTGCCGATCCACCGGTGACGTTCAACTACAGACGCAAACAAAACCCAACTCCATCGACCGCAGCGGTATAAGAACCTCAAAACCTTTTCGGATAGCCTCTTAGAACGAGGTGACGTATGCAAACTTTTGCGGTTCGTCTTTGTGGGTTGATGGCATTGATTGCCGATGATCGAACCAACCGAACGATGTTGACGACGATGAAACAGCGACCTTGGGTTAGTTCGTTTTGTTGCACACTCTTGCTCTTGAGCGGATGCAGTTCAGAGCCGGTGCCCAATCCGGGATCACAAAACAGCAATCAGACGACGATGAATCTCAGTAACACAGAACCGCAATCAGGCAGTGAGCCAAGTGGCGCGCCGAAAACTCCCGAAGGCGTTGTGTCGCGCGAATCGCCACCATCAGATTCCTCTTTTTCTATTGGCACGCGGGCGGGTGAGGAACGGGACTTCAGTGCGTTGAAGATCAAGTTCTGCTGGTGTCCGCCGGGGTCGTTCACGATGGGCAGCCCGAAGGACGAACCCGAACATTTGTCGAAAGAAGATCAAGTGTCGGTGACGTTGAGCAAGGGGTTTTGGATGGGGAAGTTCGAGGTCACGCAAGGAGAGTGGCAGAAAATCATGGGGACGTCAGTGACGGAACTACATGACTTGCCCGACACTAACATTTTCGGCCCGGTCACCGGGACTGGCGCGCGACACCCGATGTACTTCGTAAATCACGATGAAGCGCTCGCGTTTTGCGCAAAGCTGACGGATCAAGAGCGGCGTGCGGGAAGATTGCCTACCGATTGGAAGTTTGATCTGCCGACGGAAGCGCAGTGGGAATATGCCTGCCGGGCTGGAACCACGACAGCGACGGCGTTCGGTAACAGCATGAGCAGCACTATGGCCAATTTTGACGGAAGCTCACCGTATGGTGGCGCAAGTAAAGGAAAGAATTTGGACCAAACGACTGAAGTCGGTTCTTACAAACCAAATGATTGGGGATTGTGCGACATGTACGGCAATGTGTGGGAGTGGTGCGCGGATTGGTATGTGGACGAACGCAGTGGCGGTCGTGACCCGGCGATCCTGCAATCCGCCGATGCCTCGGAACGCGTGAAGCGCGGCGGGGGCTTCGGACAAGGCGGCGAGTACTGCCGTTCCGCGAGCCGCTTTGGTTACGAACACGGCGACCGGAGCTTCTCCCAAGGCTTCCGCTTGGCGGCAGTTCAGTCCAAGTAAGAACCGTTTCCAGAGCGGAGGGTAGTGCGAGTCGCGAAGTGGCCGAGCTACTGAATGACGTGATATTTCCCGCCGTTGTGTTCGGCCAAACCTTGCAGGACTTGCTCGGCGACAAAAATCTCGCGGGTGCGGCGATAGGTCGCTTCGCCGAGCTTGTTCATGGCCGCGCTCACCTTCTTTTGACGGATCAGTTCCAGGCCGGCCTGTTCCTTGTTCGTGAGCCGCGACTCAAACGCAAACGTGTGAAAGACCTCCACTCAACGAGTTCAAACAACGGAGAGGTTGTGAAGATTGGGAGCCGCGACTGTGAGGGAGCGGTGATCGTTAAAGACATGCGACCGCTCCCTGACGGTCGCGGCTCTACAAGTTCACACAGTGTCGGAGCGTCGTGGCGCAATGCGGCTTCGCCGTGTTACTTCTTCTTTGCTGCCTTTTTGGCGGACTTCTTCGCGACTTTTTCCGGCGTCGCGGCTTTCTTGGCGGCGCTCTTCTTCGCGGCCTTGGGCGTGGCGGATGACTCCGTCTTAGCTGCGCCTCCGAAAACTTGATCCCAGTTCTTCCAGAATTCCGGGGTGGTTCCTGTTCGAACGATTGGTCCGCTCATGCTGTGTTGACTCCTGGATTTGCTACTTGGGATCGCTGGATTCTTACGGCTCACGCCAACCTTGGCCGAGCCTTCATGGGGCGGGACTGTGTCTTACGCTCGGTTTTGTTGTCAAGCAGTTCGGCCAAAGTCGATCGTTTCGGAACGTGCTTTGCCAATTGCGAGGGACCACTGCCAGTTCGGGCCTGCAATCAAAAGTCAGTCGGAGGGCTTGTCAGATCATGTCAGTCCAACTCAACTATCGCGTCATGCTATCGACTCCCGGTGCTCAATTGTTGCCACCGGACTTGGTTGCTCCCCAACGGAGTCAAACGATGTTGTTCTCCCCGTTCGATGATGAAGCCCGATTCATGCGTGCCTGGCATGCGGTCGAGATTGCTCGGCCGGTGCAACAAGGGCTGTTTACGTTCGATGTGTCCGACCTGCCGTACATCCTTGTTTGCGGCGGACGCAAGCCGGGTGCCACCGTTACCGTGACGAAGGGCGAAGTCAAAATCAGCCGTCCGCTGATCATCACGCCCGACAATCTACGACCCGACTTCGAGGATTTCTTCGAGGAACACGACGAAGACGACTTCGTCCAATTCTTGCTGGCCCGAACGGCGGCGTTCTCGAACCTCAAGATTCGAAATACGTCCCGCGAAAAAACCTTGGTCAGCGACAGCATTGAAGAGGTGGTTGAGAAGCTCAACAGGCAACTTGATCAGCAAGACGAGGACCGCGTGGCGATTCTGACCGCCCCGGCAAAACTCGGCGGAGTCGCGCTGCTGCGTTACACGACCGAGCGAGTCCTCGCCAGTGCGCCGGACAACGTACAAGAGCTGCGCGAACGGGGCTTCCTGCCGTCGTAGCTTGGGCACTCCGAGGCTTTGGAGATTTGAGCCGCGACCGTGAGGGGTTGTTGAATTCCTTGTTTAACCCCTACGCCAACGGCGTGGGCGGATTGAGGATTCACGTTCGCGCACGCCGACGGCGTGGCGGTTATACCTCACGCGGTCATGATTGAGACGTTTGGCACGATCGTTTAACCGCACGCCTCCGGCCTGCGGTTAAACGACTCACTCGACACCGCGCGAGGTTTTCAACCGCTCCCTCACGGTCGCGGCTCCAAGGTTTTCGCAGGCCCTCCCTCCCCAGGCCGTTCAATGAACGAGCGGACTCTTTCCAATCTCCCGCGTCACCGTGCGCGTTCGCGAGTCGTGTTCCGGCACACGCTGCACCAAGTGGATTTCCAGTAGCTCGTAGCTGGGCAGGTCGATGTGCTGACGCGCTAACTCTTCCAGCCGAGTGACCATCGACTCGACTTGCTGGTCGGCGACACGTTTCTGGTCGGCTTCGGGCGGTTCGGGATCGAAGCCGACCTTCAGTGTGATCCGGAGGGTGCGCGGCGTCTGCTTGTGCATCTTCCGCTGGCCACCTTGGACCTGCGGGTAGGACTTTGGAAACGCCTGATGTATGACTAATTGCAGAGGCTGAAACGGACGCGCGTGCAGATACCAATAAATCCACAACCCGCTCGACATGACGGTCGCGAAGACAAACAAGCCGATGATCAACTTGGTCCCGGAGAATTCGCGCGGCGAATTGCCGAATGTTCGTGGTGCAGATGAGGGATCGGCTGACGGAGCGGATGTGGGAGGCTTGGATTCAGACATCTCATTTCGTTTCCTTGGAGGAAGCGATCGTCGGCAGGATCGCTTCGAGGTCCGGTTCGGGACGTGGAGATTGTCCCGACCAAGCGACCTGTCCCGCGCGGTCGATCCAGAACGCGCCGGTTTGTGGTTGCAGTCGGTTTTCGTCGTATCGGCCCCAGATGCGGTGCATGTAATACTCTGGGTCGGACAAGAGTGGAAACGGGAATGGCCCCGCTCGTTCGGCCGCTTGTCGATTGAACTGCGGGATCGCGGCGCTGACTCCGATGACCTTCACTCCGCGCCTCTGGAGTTCCTCGAACCGCTGACGGACACGGAGCAGAATGGGATCGTGATCGGCTCCTGCTTCGCCGTCAAAGAAGATCAACAAGATTTCGTGCCGGCCGAGATACCGCTCCAGCTTCACCAACTGATTTTGGCTATCGAGTCCCATGAACTTGGGTGCCGGTCGGCGTTCCGCGAGCAGGGCGGTCGTTCGAGCTTGTGGTGGCTGACGGATTTTCCAAGCCACCAATCCAGCAATGATGATCGCCGCGACGGGCAGGACGAGGATTCTGGACTTGAACGATTGCGGCATGGTCAAACCGTGGGTAAGGATTTTCGATTGCCGATTTTTGATTTTCGATTGAACTGCACTCGGTATTCTCAATCGAAAGTCGGAAATCGAAAATCGAAATAAGCGTCGGCGCAAGAAAAAGGGGGGCGTTGCCGCCCCCCTTGGTGACTCCCTTCACCTCCGCAGACTCCTTCGGCGGTCATTCCTCCGTGTTTGCACTCAGTTCGTACTTGGCCAACAAAGCTCGCCGCACGGACGAGCGACGGGTTCACAGTCAGGTGAAGCAGGGCAGTTTCACGTCGAGATTGAGCGTTGCCGTTTTCTCGCCGTTCTGAAATGTTTCGAGAACGCGGTTCCAGTCCTCTCCTTGCAGCTTCTTGCTGGTACGGAAGACCTGCCACTGTTGATCGCGGTCGATCACCGACACATGTGGCAGCGTTTTTTCATTAAACAATTTGTTGACCGTTTCGCCGTGCTCCGTCGAGGTGTCGATCACAACGATCACGAATTTGGCGAGGAGCTCCCGACGCTGTTGTGTTTTGCGAACGTCCTCGACCTTCACGGCCACGGTCTCTTCGGGGGGATTGAGGATGACCAGTAGGGGCTTTTTCTCGCGCTGAGCCTCGCGATAGGCCTCGGTGTAGTTCGTGAAGTGGGTAGGCGAACTGGTCATCGCAGCGACTTGCCGAGGTTGCACACCGACAGACGGGTCCAACATCACCAGCAACAGGGTCAAATTGAAAAGCATCGAAACAAGGCTCCTTCATCTCGCCGTTGACCGAATCGCCTGTGCGACTCTGCCAAACCGGCCACGAAGCGCACAGCGTCTCCGCTGACAACTTCGTAAGAAGCGGTGCCGCTCAGGCTGAGTTCCCAGCCAGCCTGCGAGCCACGAAGGCTCTCAACTGCGCGACCACCGACGAATCAAATCCGTTCGCTCGCAACCGACGCACCGCGAAGCCTGACCCTGCGGCTCACAACGGACACGTCGAAGAGGGCGGGACTCTGGCGGCTCGTTTCGCGATCGTCAAGTCTGTTGGAGATTCAATTTTCGACTCGAAGAGGCTGTGAAGATTTGTGAGCCTCGGCCGTGAGGGAGCGTTTGTAAGTCCCTGAAGCAACCGCTTCCTCACCGTCGCGGCACCCAAAGTTCAGAGTCGCGGAGAATTGCGAATTCACTGTTCTCTAAGCGATGAAAATCTTGTTGTCGTGCGAACGAACGCTTCGCCACAAGGAGACCGGTTTCGCGTTTTCGCTTGCTCGCGGTTCGGAGGACATAAACCAGGTTTGGTCGGAATCCGCTCGCTCGCTATCATCCGGCCCGCGAACTTTTGCTGGACCTCGTTTCGCCGTTTACTCGCCAAATTCGCCAATCCAAGGAAGATCGGGTCATGACGCAGTTGCCACGCAGAATGGGCTTCTTGTTGATCGTCGCTCTGGGCGGACTCCTCTTCACAATCATGCCCGCGTGGGCCTCGCGACGGCTGGCTCAAGAGGCCGCGCCGGTCGATCCCGCCCATCGTCTTCTGATTCGCGGTGATGTTCGGTTGGATGTCCCGGAGCCGCCGGAACGGCTCGAAAAGCTGATACCGGCGCGAGGCCGCGATGCCGACGGGCAGAAGCGGATCGACGCGATGGCCTGGTTCATGAAGGGCCGATTCCTGGAGCAGCGTGAGGAGTTCAAAGCGGCGATCGACGCCTACGAGAAGGCGGTGCAGATTGACCCCAGCGCGGTTGAGGTCTATCGGGCGTTGATCCCGTTGGCGCTGGGCCTGAATGAATCGGAGCAGGTTCTCAAACATGCGATGAAGGCGATTGAGCTGACGCCGGACGATGCGGCACTGTTGCAACGGATCGCCATTTTGATGGCGACGAAGGACAAGCTGCCCGAAGCGCTCAAGCTGATGGAGCGGGCGTCGCAATCCCGCAAGCTCGACCGACTCTCCGGGCAATACATTGCGATCATGCGAGACCTTGCCACGCTGTATCTCATCTCCGGGCAAATCGACAAAGGGGCCGATGCTTATGAGGTCATCCTCGACGCCAAGACGAACCCGGAGAAGTATCAGCTCGACTTCCAGATGAAGTCCGAATTGGAAAAGCATCAGCGGACAACCTACGAAGCCATCGGCCAAGTCTTCCTAGAGGCCAAGCGGCCGGATCGGGCCATCGTCGCTCTGGAACGAGCGGCCAAGGCCAAGAAGACGAAGCCGGGGAACGTCAGCTTCAGTCTGGCTCAGGCGTATTTGATGACCGACCGATCCGACAAGGCGCTCGAACACTTGCAGACTTACTTCGACGCGCAACTGCAATCGAAGGGGAAGACGGCCTATCAACTGCTGGCCGAGATTCTCAAGTCGCAGAAGAAGTCGGAACAGTTGATCCCGCGATTGGAAGAGCTGGCTGAAAAAGATCAGCACAATCAGACGCTGCAATTCTTTTTGGCTCGGCAGTACGTCGAGGAGAATCGGCTGGACGAAGCCGAGGCACGCTTCAAGAAAGCGCTCGAACGCGAAAAAACGATCGACGGCTACATCGGTCTCGCGGCGCTTTATCGCCGACAGAACCGCCCCGCCGAGTTGCTGCATGCGCTCTCGCAAGCCTTCGCTCGCGAGTCCGAATTGGAGAAGGCGGCCGAGGATCTCGAACGCGAACTCCAAGCCATCGGAGCGGACGAGAAGCTCGTGGCCGGATTGATCGTGGTCGGGACGCAGCAGTCGGAGGGAGACGAACCGAAGCTCGATTTCGCCAGCAGCGTCTTGCTCGCCAAGATCGCGGCGCAGAGTAAACAGTATGAGCCAGCCGAGAAATTCTATCGTCTGGGGATCAAGCTGCGTCGTGACCGAGCGGCCAGCTTGTATGACGAACTCGCGCGGATGCTGCTGGAAGCTCGCAAGTTCGCCGAAGCGGTCAAGGTCATCGACGATGCGCTCAACGAACCGTCTCTGAAGAATAACAAAGGCAACCGGGCTTCGTTTTGGTTTCTCCAGTCGCAGGCTCAAGAGATGGCCGGCAACACCGAGGCCGCGCTGACCGCCGTCACCGAAGGCCGGAAGCTGGCGGGTGACGATAACCCGCTGTTCCTCTTTCAAGAGGCGTGGATTCACTACCACGCGCATCAATGGGACAAGGCCGTGCCGCTCTTTGAAAAATTCATCGAGAAGAATCCCGACAATCGACTGACGAAGCAGTGCCAATTCAGCCTCTCCAACATCCATGTTCAAAAGGGAGACATCCGCAAGGGCGAAGAGATTTTGGAAAAGGTGTTCGAGAAAGACCCGGAAGATACGTCGGTCAACAACGATCTCGGTTATCTCTACGCCGACCAAGGCAAGAACTTGGAGAAGGCCCGCGGCATGATCGAGAAGGCTCTCAAAGCCGAACCGGACAACGCCGCCTATCAAGACAGCATGGGATGGGTCTTGTTCAAACTCGGCAAGCCGGCCGAGGCGATCCCGTACTTGGAGAAAGCGGTGCAATCACCTCGTGGCGGCGATGCGACGATCTTCGATCATCTCGGTGATTGTCAGCAGGCCATCGGGATGAAAGACAAAGCGATTGAGAACTGGCAGAAGGCACTCAAGGATGCGAAGGCGGACAAGGCTCCCGATCAAAAGCTGATCGAGAGGATCGAAGAGAAGCTCAAGAAGAAATGACGTCGCGCGACGCGGTCGTACTGAAACAATTCAAATCTCATATTTCAAAGCTGAAATTGGACTCATGGCAGGACATTCTCATTCGGCGAACATCGCCATTCGGAAGGGTGCTCAGGACAAGAAGAAGGGCCGGCTCTTCGGCAAGCTGAGCCGCGCGATCATTGTGGCCGCTCGCAATGGCGGTGGCGATCCTTCGAGCAACCTCGCGCTGCGATATGCACTCGAAAAGGCTCGCAAGAGCAGCATGCCCAAGGAAAACATCGAACGCGCCGTCAAGAAGGGGACGGGCGAAGCCGGCGATGAGCAATACGAAGACATGGTCTACGAGGGCTACGCGCCGGGGGGCGTCGCGGTCCTCTGCGACATCCTGACCGAGAACCGGAATCGAACGGCAGGTGTGGTCCGCGAGGTCTTCAAGGTTCACGGCGGCAATCTCGGCAGCACCGGTTGTGTCGCGTACTTGTTTACTCGCAAAGGGGTCTTCCTCGTTCCGGCCGAACACGTTGAGGAAGACCGCCTGTTCGAGATTGTCCTCGAAGCTGGCGGCGATGATATGCGAAGGGTCGGCGAGTCGTTCGAGATCACTTGCGAGCCGAGCCTTTTCCAGCAGATCAACGAGGCTCTGGAAGCCGCGAAGATTCCGACCGATGTCGCCGAGATCCAACGCATCCCCAGCAACACGGTTGACGTCGATGTCGAGACCGGCAAGCTCGTGCTGGAATTCATCGACGCCCTCGAAGACCAAGACGACGTGCAGACCGTGACCACCAACGTGAACCTGCCGGATGAGTTGATGAATGCGTAGCACAGGCGGCTCGCCTGTGACAAAACTCGTTTAACGGCAAGCCGAAGGCGTAGACGCATCGGGCGAACGGCGGAGGCGCATCGGACTAAAGGAGTAGTCACATCGGGCTAAGAACCCGTCCAACATCAACAACAGGTTTTGATGGGGAGAGTTTGTCTTCCTCCGTGCTCCGGCCCTGCCATCCGTGCGGCAACTAACGGTGGTGAAGAATCGCAAAGACGAGTTGCCGCACGGATGGCAGAGCCGGAGCACGGAGAAAGACGAAACTGAAAACAATCCCCCGGCTGATCACTGCCGTCAAAACACGAAGTTGTTCCTGGACAGGTTCTAACACGGACGCCTTCGGCTTGCCGTTAAACGAGTTTCATTTCTGTCCGAGTCCGCAGGACATCGGCGAACTGCGATGTGCGATCAGGTGGGCAACACGCTCGACGCGGAAAGCAAACAATGGCGCGGCAACGAATCATCAACGGCGACGACGACAAGAAGCCGAAAGTCGATCTGCCGCTCAAGCCGCCAGGGATCGAGTTTCGTCCCGACGACGAGAAGCATGACGAAGAACTTCGTCCGCAAAAGCTCGACGATGTTGTGGGGCAGCGTAAGGCGGTCGAGCGGTTGCGAATCATGCTCGACGCGGCCAAGAAGCGCAACGAACCGCTCGGACATTTGCTGTTTGATGGGCCTCCAGGTCTCGGCAAGACGACGTTTGCGACCGTGATCCCCAAGGAGCTTGGCGTCGATTTTCAGATCGCGTCGGCTCCCGCGCTGACGGCTCCGAAAGATGTCTTGCCGTATCTGACAAATGCCGGCTTCGGCTCGGTGTTGTTTCTCGACGAGATTCATCGCCTGCCTCCGGCTGTCGAGGAGTTTCTCTATCCGGTGATGGAAGACTTCCGAGTCGATATCGCACTGGGCGAAGGGATGAACGCGCGGACGATCAACATGCCGCTCAAGAAATTCACGGTCATCGGAGCGACCACGCGCAGCGGTTTGCTGACGGCTCCGCTGCGTGACCGATTCGTCAATCGGCTGCATCTCGATTTTTACGATGACGATGACCTCGCCGAGATCGTGAACCGCAACACTCGCAAGTTGCGTAGCGAGATCGAACCGGCCGCCGCCGCCGAGATTGCCAAACGGAGCCGAGGCACGCCGCGCAAAGCGAACAACCTGTTGTATTGGTGCCGCGATTACGCCGACTGCCGAGCGACCGGCCGCATCACCGCCGATGTCGCCAAGCTGGCTCTCGAAATGATCGAGGTCGATCACATCGGCTTGGATGAACTCGATCGCAAGTATTTGCAGACGCTGATCAACGTCTTCGCGGGCGGACCAGCGGGATTGTCGGCGATCGCGCACAGCATGAGTTGTCCGTCCGACACGCTCGAAGACGAGATCGAACCGTTCTTACTCCGCGCCGGATTCCTGCAGCGGACGCCGCGAGGCCGAGTCGTCACCGCCGCCGCACTGACTCATCTGGGCATCACGATCCCGACACCACCAGAACCGTCGAGCCAAGGGACGCTGTTTTGATTTCAAACTCGCTTCCTAATTCTTGAGCGATCACTGCTCCCTGACGGTCGCGGCTCTGAAAGTTCACGGCCTCGGAGCGTGAAAACAAGATGCCTGATTCAAAGTTGGCGGGTTGAAACCCGCCCCCACGTTCGCTGCAATGCCGCGCGACTTTTCCTCGCACACTCCAACGAAAAACGATTTCCATGACGACACCGATCCCCGCTGCCGTGAATCCGCCTCGACGCATTCTGATGGGCCCCGGCCCCTCCGACATTCATCCGCGTGTGTGGGCCGCGCTGGCCGCGCCGACCGTCGGACATCTCGATCCGTACTTTCTGCAAATCATGACCGAAATGCAGGCCATGCTGCGACAAGTCTTCCGCACGACCAACGAGCTGACTCTGGCCGTTAGCGGCACCGGCAGCGCGGGGATGGAGACCTGCGTGGTCAATCTGATTGAGCCGGGTGACAAGATGGTCGTCTGCGTCAACGGCGTCTTCGGCGGACGCATGGCCGACGTCGCCGGTCGCTGCGGCGCGCAAGTCACAATCATTGAGCGACCATTCGGTGAAATCTTCTCGACCGCCGAAATCGCCGAGGTCGTGAAGAAAGTCCAGCCGAAGGTTGTCGGCATCGTGAATGCGGAAACCTCGACAGGCGCGTGGCAGCCGTTGGAAGAAATCTCTCGGGTCGTGCATGACGCCGGAGCGTTGTTGCTCGTCGATTGCGTGACGTCGTTGGGGGGCGTGCCGCTCGAAGTGGATCAATGGGGACTCGATGCCGTCTACAGCGGCACGCAAAAGTGTTTGAGCTGTCCGCCGGGTCTCGCACCCGTGACGTTCAGTCCCCGAGCGGTCGCGGCGATTGAAGCTCGCAAGACCAAGGTCGCCAGTTGGTATCTCGATATGACGCTGGTCCGCAACTACTGGGGCCAATCGCGAGCGTACCACCACACGGCTCCGATCAACATGAATTACGGATTGCACGAAGCATTGCGACTGGTGCTGGAGGAGGGCTTGGAAGCGAGACATGCTCGGCACTTGCGAAATCACCGAGCGTTGAAGGCGGGGCTGGCCGCGATCGGCGTGAAGTACGCCGTCGCCGAAGGTCAGCAGTTGCCGATGCTCAACGCCGTCTTGATTCCGGACGGCATCGACGACGCGTCGGTGCGCAGCCAATTGCTCAATGAGTTCGGTATCGAAATCGGCGGCGGCCTCGGCCCGATGAAAGGCAAGACCTGGCGCATCGGCCTGATGGGTGAAGCGAGTTCGCCGCGCAACGTGCTGCTGTTCCTCGCCGCGTTGGAGCGCTGCTTGTCGGATCGCGGCTACAAGCTCGCGCCGGGCGCGAGCATCGCGGCGGCGAATGCGTTCTACGCGAAGGCTTAATCCCTCCGATTGAGGCGACCTTACGGGTCGCGCAAGCATTGAGCGGTGCAGAAAACCGCTCGTTGACATTTCAGAAAATCACAACTAACCTCGCGCGGCAAAATCTGCCGATGGGGACAGGCATCGAAGTGACGTCCGTGCCTGGAGTCGATTTTCCAGACGGCCGCTGTTGGCGATGCTCCCCACCCTCCTTTGGGGTTCCGTATCGTCTCTCCCTCCTGCGAGGGTTGTTGTTCCTGGCTCACCGGGAGGATGCGTGAGCCGAATTCTCTGAGCGGCGTTGGGCTGGACCGCGCCGCACATTAGCGAGTGACCAACATGTTGAATTCCCGTTTACCCCGCGTTTGTTTGGCTTTGATCGTCGGCGTGTGCTGCGCCTCTTCCGCGTCGGCTCAACAGCCACCGCAATTGAGCTGGGCCGAGCAGATGTTCGATCAGCGAAATATCGACTTCGGCGTTGTGGCTCGCGGGTCCGACGCGGTCGCTCGCGTGAAGATCACCAACAAGTGGAACCGAGCGATTCACATCTCCGATGTCCGCACGACGTGTGGTTGCTCGGCCGGCAAGCCCTCCAAAACTTCGCTCGACAGTCTCGAAGAGGGCTTCATCGAAGTGACGATGGACACCAAGAAGTTTCAACGGCGGAAGGACTCGAACCTGATCATCACGTTCGATACGCCTTGGGCCGCTGAAGTCCGCATCCCGATCACCGCCTACATTCGCACCGACGTGGTCTTCGATCCGGGGGCCGTGAACTTCGGAGCGGTCGATCACGGCAAAGAAACGTCGCGAACGATCAAGCTGCAATACGCCGGACGCAATGATTGGCAAATCAAAGAGATCAAGAGCCGCACAGAGTCCGTCGCGGCCAAGGCCGTCGAAACCGCTCGCGGAAATGGCCGAGTCGATTATGACATCGTCGTCACGCTGGCCCCGAACACTCCGCCGAGCGCCATTCGTGAGCAACTCACGATCGTCACCGACGACCAAACCAGCCCGCATGTGCCGCTGTTGGTCGAAGCGAATGTCGAAGCGGACGTGGTGGTGACTCCCGCCATTGTGTCACTGGGAATGATGAAGCCGGGCGAGGCGAAACAGTTCAACATCGTCATCAAGGGGAAGCAGCCATTCCAGATCGACAAGATCGAGTGTGAGTCGGACAACGGTCTCTTCAAGGTCCGCCTGCCGCAGAACTCTTCGCAGGTGCATGTGCTGCCGATGACGATCACCGCGCCGGACAAGCCAGGCAATCTCTCCGAAGAATTTACCGTGACCGTCAACGGCCGCCCGGCCCCCGTGACGTTCAAAGCGATCGGCAAGATCAGCGAACCGAACGGCTAAGGTCGCCACGCTCGTAGTGACCCGATTCATCGGGTCAGAGTCGCGACGCTCGTAGTGACCCGATTTTTCGGGTCAGAGTCGCGACGCTCGTAGTGACCCGATTTATCGGGTCAGAGTCGCGACGCTCGTAGTGACCCGATTTTTCGGGGCAGAGTCGCGACGCTCGTAGTGACCCGATTTTTCGGGGCAGAGCGATGAGCATGGCAAGACCCCAGAAATGGGGTCACTACGAGCGCGGACTACTTCCCGACTTGCAGGCACTTGAGCGTGCGTGAGTCGCGGACCAAGAGCTGTCCGTTGGACAGAGCTTGGAGCGCGCGAGTTGTCGAACGGAACACGCGGGCGCGGGCGAGTTCCTGATAGCGGCGAGCGTCCGGCTTCCACAGAATCAATTCCCCGTCGGTCGTCTGCATCAGCATCTTGCCGTCCGCCGCGAGCAGCGTCCCGTAGCCGAAGTTGGGCTGAGACCACAGCACTTTCTGTGAACGGGGATCGAGACAGCGCAGCTCGGACGGCTCGACTCGTTCCTGACCGTGGATGCCGAAGATCAATCCTTCGTGAACCACCGGCGTCATGTAATGGCTGGAGATCAAGTCGTCGCTGTTCCATTTTTCGTCGGCGGAGTTCGCTCCGATCTTGGCGAAGACCGCTCCGACTCCGTAGTGCGCCGAGACAAACAGGTTTCCCTCCAACACGATCGGCGAGGCTCCGTTGACCGTCGGGCCACGCTTGCCGAAGGGAAACTCGAAGCGCACTTTGCCCGATTCGGGGTCCAGCGACACGGTCTTCGAGCGAGTGACAAAGATCGCGTGCTTGGTCCCTGACACCGTGGCGAGAACCGGTGACGAATAGCTGGCGTCATCATCGACCGCTTTCCAAACGGTTTTCCCGGTCGCCAACTCGAACGCGACGATTCCCGCGCCGGCTCGGCCCGCACCGACGTTGACGAGTAGCTTGTCGCCAATCGCGATCGGCGTGCTTCCCGCGCCGAAATAACCTTCGGGAGCTTTGAAGTCAGCGTGTGTCTCTCGCTTCCAAACTCGCTGGCCGGATTTCAAATCGAGGCAACGCAGAGTCCCTTGAGCACCGAACACGAAGACTCGATTGGCTTGAATCAGCGGCACGCAGCGCGGGCCGTTATCGTCGGAGAAGCCGCTGGAGAATTTGGTCGGACTGCCATTCTTCCAGTTCGTTTTCCCGGTCGTGAGATCGATGGCCTCGACGACTTCTTCGTCATCCACGCGATGAAACAAGACAGCCGTGTTGCCGACGATCGCCAACCCGGCGAAGCCTCCGCCGACCTCACGATGCCAGGCGACTGGCGGGCCGTCTTTCGGCCACGAGTCAGCGAGTCGTTCATCGGCGGCCGCTCGGCCGTCGCGGTTGGGGCCGAGAATCTGCGGCCAGTCCCCCGCGGAAAGAGTGCTGATCGAGAGCAGAAAGAACGAAACCGATGCGAGAATTGGGATGCGCACGAGGAGACTCCGTTTGTCGTGGGTTCAGAGCACGGAGAGGTGGTGAAGTCATTGGTAGCTGAACTCGTGAGAGTTCAGTTTTCTCGGCGAACTCTGAAGTCTCACGACTTCAGCTACCCAAAAAATTCACAGCCTCGGATTGACTGGCCTACTTTACTGAGCGGCCTTGAGCAGCTTGATGAACTCTTTGAGGAATGGCGTGTTGTCCATCCAAACGCGAGCGGTCACGAAGTTGCCATCGACGACGACTTGCTGGTTGACGTACTGGCCGCCGACTTGAGTGATGTCGAGCGCGCACTTGGCGACGGTCGTGGCCGTGCGGCCGTTGAGGCAGTTCGCGGCGGCGGCGATCTCGATGCCGTGGCAGACCGACGCGACCGGCTTATTCTTCTCGAAGAAGTGCCGCGTGATCCGCAGCAAGTCTTGATCGTAGCGAAGGTATTCGGGTGCTCGGCCGCCGGAGAGGAAGAGGCCGGCATAGTCATCGGGGTTCACGTCGCGAAAGGCGATGTCGGACTGCAAGTGATAGCCCGCGGTCTCTTGCGTGATGTCCCAGGTCGAGTCGGGGGGGATTTCGTGCAGCACCATGTGATACCGCTTCTTCTCCGGCCCGGCGACGACGACCTCGAAGCCGTCTTCGGGAAGTCGGAAAAACGGATACATCGTGTCGAGAACTTCGGTCGCGTCGCCGATGACGAGCAGAACCTTGGGCATGAGCGAACTCTCCTGAGAAGTTGGGGAACCGAGGCGGGCGAAGCATATTCAGCGACGCCGAAAGTTGGCAGTTCGGTGGCAATAGACCTGAGCCAAGTGCCCCCGCTGACCTTGCGTCAGCGGTTTACGGGTTTCTGCGCTACCGGCCGCCGAATCTTGAGTGAAGCTTCGGTAGCGCAAAAACCCGCGAGCCACTGAGGCAAGCTCAGTGGGGTCGCTGGCTTGAGGGCTAGAGCAAACCGATCAACGCCGCCAGAATCGCGTCAAAGGAAATCACGCATGGCAACCAAGAAGAAATCCGCAACAACCGCTCGACAGTACTGGCTCTTCAAGTCCGAGCCGGAGGCGTACTCGATCGCCGATCTGGCGCGTGAGCCGACGCGGACGACGTTTTGGGACGGTGTTCGCAATTATCAAGCTCGCAACTTTCTGCGCGACACGATCAAGCTGGGGGACCGAGTGCTGTTCTATCACAGCAATGCCGATCCGCTGGCGATTGTCGGTTCGGTGGAGGTGGTTCGGACGGGGTATCCCGATCACACCGCGTTCGATCCTCTGGACCATCACTACGATCCCAAGAGCAATCTTGCAGAGCCGACATGGTTCATGGTGGATGTCGAGCTTCTCCAAATTTTTCCGCGACCGGTGACGCGTGAGGAACTCAAAGCGTGCTCGGCGCTGAGCGACATGATGGTGCTGCGACGGGGAGCGAGGTTGTCGATTCAACCGGTGACGGCGGCGGAATGGCAAGCGGTGCATCGGCTCGCGGGAGTGAGTATGGATTTTTGATTTTGATTTTTCTGACACTGACGGATTCCAGGTGCGAGTTGTCTGCATCCCCAAAGGGAGCCAGACACGAGTCGTTTGTGAAGCCAATGATCGTGATATCTTTTGCCGCTGATCCATTCCCGACGGAAACAATTCCGGCGATTCGGTCAACAGCCGATCCATGCTCCGCCCTCCTCAGTAAGACAGACGAAGGCTGAGAACTTTGACGCTCCTTGTGAACCCGGCTTTTTTACGCGCAACTGGAATTCGTTACTGTCAGCAATTCCGAATTTCCGAAGTGTCTGCCCCCTGCGCGGAATCGATCACATTTGACGAGAGTGCTTCATGTTGCCGGATGCTCTGCAAGTTCAAGCTCGAACGGTGGCCCATCTGGCGGTCTATCTGGAAGAGTTGAAGCGGGCCGCACTGCGACTCCGCGACGAATTCAACGTCCGCGAACGGGGCTTCTTCTCTCCCACCGAGGATGAGGCGGCTCGGCAGTTGTTGATCTCGTACTGGATGGCTCGGACGGCGCTGTTCGAGGTCGTCCTGAGTTATCGTGATGCGGACGGCTTGCCGGAGTCCGTGCGGCCCGCGCGATTCTTGATCGGGTACTCGGCCGCGCTGCTGTTGGTCGATGCCGCACGCTTTCTGCGAGAGAACTACCACGATCAGCCGGTGATCCGCGCGAAGCTCAACGAACCGGAACCGCACTTCGGCATCCCGCCCGAGTCTTACGACACCGTGCAGCGGTCGCTGACCAAACCGGTGCATGTGTGGCATCTCTACCACGCCGTGCGCTACCACGAGGAACAAGCTCGCGAGTTACAAGCGTTGGAGGCGGACCCATTGCTGGCTCCGCTGGTCGAGGTCGTGAACCGCTTAGGCCCGCGACTGCAGGTGTCGGTTTATGAAGTCGCGAAGGCTCGGATTCGAGTCCGCACGCGGCAGCTCTCAAACGCGGTGCGCCGCGGATTGATCGACCGCGCGTTGTACGGGCTGCAAAAAGTCGCCTGCTGCATGGTCACGGATCGGTTCACTCGGCGAGGACATCAACCGTCGCTCCCGGCTGCGGTCACGGCGGAACTGCGGGCCTTGCTCCGGCCGGGTGACGTGATCGTCAATCGCAAAGAGTTCGCGCTGACGAACTATTTTCTTCCCGGCTACTGGCCACATGCCGCGCTCTATCTCGGCCTGCCCGGCGACTTGGAACGCCTGGGGCTGCGCGAACATCACAAGCTCAAGCCAGGTTGGCAACGTCTGCTGGAACTCGATCCGCACGAACCGGGTCGCGTGCTGGAGGCGATGAAGGACGGCGTCTGGTTACGCTCGCTGCGGACTCCGTTCCGAGCCGATGCGATTGCCGTTCTGCGTCCGATGCTGTCTGAGGCGGACATCGCTCAGGCGATCGGGCGAGGGATGTTGCACGAAGGCAAAGCCTACGACTTCGATTTCGACTTCACTCGCTCGGATCGACTGGTCTGCACCGAGGTCGTTTACCGTTCGTACCAAGGGATCGGCGGAATGCAGTTTCCACTCACGCGTCGCGCCGGTCGGCTGACCCTTGCGGCCGAAGATCTGCTGCGGCTGTCGCTGGCTCAGGCGGGATTTGAACCGCTGGCGGTTTACTCACCACATCATGCGGATGAACTTTTGATAGGGAGCGAGGCCGGAAAAGTTCTGGCGGCGAGTCTGCAAGAAACGACAACTAATCCAATTTCGGCACGACTCGCCCCGCAGAGCGAACTCCCGAACCCCGTTGATTGGTGAGTGAGTCGCCGAGATCGGCACGGGCTTGCGCCGCGAGTGACTCAAGGCGACGGACAATCTGAGGATGCTGGTCGGCGACATTGCGCGATTCGCTCGGATCGTCCTTGAGATTGAACAGGGACTGCTCGATGCGACGAACTTCGTAGCCGTGACGGCTGGCAATGCCTTTAATGCCAGACTCTTCGATGGATTTCGGCTGCATCTTTGCGAAGTTGGCGGGCTTGCCAGCTCGGCCGGGCGGGCCGGAGACGGTCAGGTAGTCGTGAGCAAAATGCAGCTTCCAATCGCCGCTGCGGATTGCTTGCAGTTCGTCGCCGGAGAAGAACAGCAGCGACTCATGCGGAGTGCTCGCGTTCGGTTGGCCGGAAAGAATCGGCCAGACATCGAGTCCGTCGATCGAATGTTTCGGCAGCGGCGCGTTGATGAGCTTGGCAATCGTCGGCAGCAAGTCGATCGAGGCGACCGGTTCGTCGCAGCTTCGTCCAGCGGCAATCTTCTTCGGCCAGCGCATCAGGCAAGGAGTGCGAACTCCGCCTTCAAACGTGGTCAGCTTCCCTTCGCGAAACGGCGACGCGCTGCCGGCATGGTCGCCGTAGGACAGGAACGGGCCGTTGTCGGACGTGAAGATCAGCAGCGTGTTGTCTTCAAGGTTGAGCCGCTTCAACGTCGCGACGATCTCACCGACCGACCAATCCAGTTCTTCGACAACGTCGCCGTACAAGCCGCGAGCAGATCGGCCTTGGAACTTCTCCGAAGCGAAGATCGGCACATGCGGCATGATGTGCGGCACATACAAGAAGAACGGTCGGTCTTTGTGCGTGACGAGAAACTGGCACGCACGCTCCGTCAGCCGGCGCGTGAACTGCGATTGATCGGGATCGTGTTCGACGGTCTTGTCTCCGTCGATCAGTGGTAGCGAGGGGATCGTCTTCACGACGGGATGCAACGGGCCGTTATCGTTCGAGTACGGAATGCCCAGGAACTCCTGGAAGCCATGCCGCAACGGTGAGAACTCCGGCCGATGTCCGAGATGCCACTTGCCGAAGAGACCCGTCGCGTAGCCACGCTGTTGCAGAAGCTCCGGCAGCAGCACTTCGTCCGCGTGAATGCCGACTTGGCTGGTGTGATTCAAGGCTCCCGCCAGACCGACTCGATTGGCGTAGCAGCCGGTCATCAGCGACGCTCGCGAAGCAGTGCAGACCGGCTGCGAAACGTAGAAGCTGGTGAACCGCGTCCCGTCGATCGCCAGCCGGTCGATGTTCGGAGTGCGAATGTCCTTGGCACCGAAGCAGCCAACATCCGAGTAACCGAGATCATCCGCGAAGATCAGCACGATATTCGGCGGTTGGCCCCTGTCTCCCGACCAAGCGGACCCTGCCGGCCAAAGCAGAGCCAGCCAGAGAACTCGCCAAACAAACAGGACACCCCGCGAGACGTGAATCGGCATGTCGTGAACTCCTTGCCCGCTGAATTGAAGAGTGCGGCAATGCCTCAAATCGTGTGGCACGACGCTCCGAGATGGTTTACCGATCCGCGTTCGATCGTGAAACCAATCAGCACGCTTGCGCACTT
The DNA here is from genome assembly GCA_046156195.1 of Planctomycetaceae bacterium. Classification (GTDB taxonomy): domain Bacteria; phylum Planctomycetota; class Planctomycetia; order Planctomycetales; family Planctomycetaceae; genus SXKJ01. Next base: position 19,067 of record JBJXEX010000461.1, read on the forward strand.
TCGTAGCCGCGGTCGCCTTTCTTTTGTCACACGGAAAAAACTTTTCGAAAACTTTTTGGGAATTCGGGAAGATCGCGATCCCAGCTCCGTTTCCTCAGACAGAACGCAAACGACTTGGTTCAGCACGTCGCTCGAACAGAAGTTGTTGAAGCGAATTCTTTCCAAGGAAATCCAGCCATGAAAAAGTTTCTTGTGCGAGCGTTGTCTGTGGCCGTGTTGACCGGCTCTGTCGCGGGAGTCAGCGGCGAAGCTCAGGCCTGCAACAAAAAGACCTACTACTATCAGCAGCAGACGTACTACGTCCCCGCTCCCGTCGCTCCGCCGGTGCAGCAGACCGTGGTCTCGCAGACCACTTTGATCGTGACCGCTTCCAAGCCGTCGCTGCCGGAGGTTCCCGCTGGCTCGAACATGCGGATCAAAGTGAACTTCCTCGGCAACCAGTCGGGGCACGTTTTCTTGAACGTCGGCAAGCTGGTGATGGAGTGCAAAGTGCTGGAATGGACTCCCAGCTACGTCGTGTTCGCGCTGCCGGAACTGGGACTGTTGGAAGCAACCGAAGCGACGATCGACGTGGCCAAGTCCGAAGGCCAGGTCGCACGTTCGACCACGGTGCTGCTGACGCCGACGAAGGACATCGAAGTCTTCGAGTC
>JBJXEX010000463.1:0-6884 GCA_046156195.1 Planctomycetaceae bacterium
TGCCATCCGCGGGCAATCATTTCGGGAAGATTGCCCGCGGATGGCAAAGCCGAGCCGCGGATGAAAGGAGCGAGTCGCGATTGCCAGAGTCTCTGCACCGAAAATCGTTTAACGGCAAGCCGAAGGCGTAGGCAGTTGGCCGCTGGCGTTGGCCACATCCGCCTACGCCTTCGGCTTGCCGTTAAACGATTTGTGCCGGCGGCTCACTTCGTCGCGGCCGGTTCGTTGAGCGTCAGTTCGTTGCGAACTTTCTTCACTCCTGGCTCCAGCTTCACGACGTTTTCGGCGAGCCGTTTTTGTGAGGGTGTCTCCACACTTCCTCGGAGCACCACGACTCCCTCGGCGTCCAATTCATAAGACACGCCGCGCAGTGCGGGAGTTCGACTCAATGTTTCAAAGCGAGGTTGCAGTGTCGAACGAATCTCGGAGGTCGGCCGGGGCGAAGTCTCGAAGGCGACTTTGAGCTGCGGGCGGATCGCCCGTTTCGGATCCTGATTCTGCTGGCCTTGGCCATTCTGATTGTTGGGGTCGTTCTGACCGAAGTTTCCTTGGCCGCCGCGATTGTTGTTGTTGTTTTGGCGGTCCTGCGAATTGTTCTGCGGCTGATTGCGACCGACGAAGTTCTGCTGGTTGTTGCCCTGTCCCAAGAATCCATTCTGGTTCAGTCCGAGTTGGGACTGCGTATTGATCTGCCGGTTTTGGGTGTTCCCCGCTTGTCCCGATTGACCGAGTCCACTGCTGCCGGCCCCTTGGCCGCCGCCGAAGATGCTGCCCGAATTGCCACCAGCCCCGGAGGCTCCGGTGCTGTAGGCATTCGCGGCCGAGCCTGTCGTTCCCGATCCACCCGTCGTGCGAGTCGCGGCATTGCTGCTGAACTGAGCCGACGCGGATTGGCTCAGCAGACTGGCACCCAGCATCGCGAAGAATGTTGGTCGCAAAACTCGTCGGTATTGTTTCATGGTCAGTGCTCGATTGGGGCGGAGTTTTCTGAGCGATCTCAGTTGGACGAACGGCAACAGATATGTAACCCGAAGATTGAGCGAGGGCGAGCGATTCATCGGGTTTGGAATTCGGAGTTGATCACACCGGTAAGTGTCAGCTCGGTTCGTCGGCAAATCCACCAATGGGCTAACGCCGCCTCGCTCGCCTGTTGTCGGGCGTATCATCTTGGTCCTCCTCACTGTCGAACTCTTCCTGTGCGGCGATCAAGTTTTGGCCGCGCGAGTTGACTTGAACTCTTCCCACAACGCTCGAAGGCGTTCGCGTTGGCGGAGCCGCTTGAGGTGGGGACTGCTCCGAAGGTTGTTGACGAGCGTGTCGGTTCGCGGGAGCGGGAGCGGGTGTCGGTGCGGTGCTTTTCGTTCGATCCGCCAGGACTTCCAGATACGCCTGCCGGATCCTCTCCGGTGTGACTTCCGTGAACGAGCCGCCTCCGTCCGTCGCCGTGGTCTTGCCGACCATGCGATGCTCGCCGGATGGAATGGCCGCTCCGCTTGTGACCTCGGAGTCTTCTTCGTAAGCCTGCTTGTTGTCGAAGCCGGGAAGATTGATCTTCGCCATGTCGGAGAAAATCACTGGCCCGTTTGGCGGAGTCAGCCGAATACGGATTGCCAGTTCCGCTTGATGATGCCCCTTGCGGCTGTAGGGGACGAAGAGCTGATACGCCGGGCCGAACTGTGTGCCGACAAGATGCGCCTTCCACGCCCCTTTGACAAAATCGAACTCATGCAGTGCCGCGCCTTGTTGGGCTTCGGGGCCTTGGTCGTCAAACAGGAAGATGCGGACATCACCTTCGACTTCGACCGGCGTGACGCTGTTTTGTGTGAAGAAGAAAATCTGCCCGGCGACTCCGCGAGCTGGCTTGTCATCAACACCGGTTCCATCGGCTGGCTGCCACATGCACAGAATCCGGACGGCCGGATTGGTCGCCGTCGCCTTGGGAGTAGCCTCCCGATGCGTCCACTTGGAGAGCAGGCCCGTCGTGGTGCAACCGGAGAGCGTCAGGAACAACACGAGCAGCAGTTTTGTGAGCCACGAAGTGGCGGCTAAAAACTTCGTCGTCATACGTCGTCTTCCTCGAAGCGAATTCCAATCGCCCTAAGCCACGGACAATTTCCTCAGTGGCTTCTCTGAATCTGTGGGGAATATCCCAAGTCATTCCCCCGCAGATTCAGAGAGGCCGCAGAGAAAACGCCATCAACGGGATCAGCGAGAAGAGTCCATTTTGTGGGTGAGTTTGTTCGGGTCTGACCATCAGGGAGCCGCGCGTGAGAAGCGATCCAGGATGGTGGGCTTCTTCGTTGGTTTCGTCGGACGTGGCACTGTGCGGTTTAGTGGCACTGTGCCGTTGATTCGTTGATAGCTCGCGCCTTGGACTCCGCCGGAGGATTCGTCGCTCATCGGTGGGACGGGCAACACGCGCGGCGGTGAGACCGAGTCGTTCGGCATCGGAGCCGGGGGAGTTGGCAGCGTCGAATTTCTCGGTGCAGTCCACATTTCGCCCGGTGCGTAGACCGGCGGAGTGGAGCCATCCAACGGCGCGGGGCATCCGAACAGCGGGCCGTGCAGCGATTCCGCATCGGCTTCGGTGTAGTGCAATCGTTCGGCCTCGACTTGCTTGATGATCTCGTTGACGGTCGCGTTCTTCACGATTCGCGGAGTCAGGAAGACCAGCACTTCCACGCGCCGGAAGTTGTGAGCGTCGTAGCGGAAGGCGTTGCCGATGATCGGAATGTCTCCCAGCCACGGCACCTTGCGAGTGATCGTGTCGTCGAGCTTTTGGATCATGCCGCCCAACACGACGGTCTGCTCGTTATCGACCGAGATCGTGGTCACGACCTGTGTGATATCGAGCACCGGCGAGGTGATCGGATTGCCGCTGGCCGTGGTCGAGAGGACCACGCCATTCTTGAGGTCGTACTTGCTCCGTTGTGCTCCGACTTGCATGACGATGCGATCGTCCGGCGTGATGCGCGGCGTCACTTCGAGAATGATGCCCGCGTCTTTGTATTGCGGGACGGGATTCACTTGCCCCAGCGCGGTGGTATTGATGCTCGTGATCACTGGCACGCTTTGTCCGACGTTGATCCGGCCGAGCTGATTATCCAACGTCCGAATCTGCGGTCGGCTGAGAATCTCGATCTTGCGATTGGCGGATAACGCTCGCAGCAACACGTTGACCGACTCCGATCCGGCCGACATCACCAAGCCGCCGTAGCCCAAGTCGCTGTTCAATCGGCCCAACGAAAAGTTGCTCAAGCCCTGCGAGCCGACTCGGTTGGGGTTCGGCGCGCTGACGTTGTTGCCGAAGGGCAAATTGTTGAAGAGGAATCCGGGGACGCCGGTGGAGATCGGTGTTGAGGTCGTCAGCGCTTGCGGCGTGATCGTCGTGGTCGTGTTGGTCGCTCCCGTACCGGGTGTCACCGAGGTCGTCGTGCTGTTCGTGTTGAAGATTGAACTTTGCGTGATGTTGGTCACGCTGCTGACCGTGCTGCGGTCGAACAGAATCGAATCCTGGAAACCCAACTCGATGCCGAACTCGTCGGTGTTATCCAGCGTGACCTCGACGATCAGCGCCTGAATCATGACTTGCTGCTGAGCCATATCGATCCGCTCGACCATCGCGGTGATGTCTTTCAAATAGCGTGGCGTCGCGCTGATCAGCAGGCTGTTCGAGTTGGCCTCGGCGATGACGACGATTTGACGTTCGAGCTGTTCGACATCGCTGATCAGATCCTGATTCCCCTGAGCGGCGAGATTTTGTTGCCCTTGCAGGAACAACGTGAGTGCCGTGGCGACCTCAGCGGCGGGACTGTTCTTCAAGCGGAAGACGGACATGGTTCGCTGCCGCGCGTCGCTGGCGTCCAACCGCAAGATGATCGCTTCGACCACGCTAAGTGCCTCGGCCCCGCCGACCGCGATGATGCTGTTGGTGCGGATGTCCGTCGAGAACTTCAGCGGGATCAATTGGCTGCTGGCATCCTCGGCCCCCGACAGTTGGATGCCGAGCTGTTGATTCTGCTGACCTCCGCCACGCTGTCCCTGTCCCTGCTGTTGGTTGTTGAAGAGCGTGTTGAGCATCGTGACGATCGACGAGGCATCGGCGTTTTGCAGCGTGAAGTGCTTGATCTCCGCGACCATCGCCGCGGGCTTGTCGAACCGCTTCACGAGTGCCTGAATCAGTGCGAGGCTCTCTTCGGGAGCGGTCACGATCAAGCTGTTGGTGTGCGGATCGGAGTTGATGCGGATGTCGGCCAAGATGCCCGATTCGACCATCGATTCGCCGTCTTCGGATTCGAGCAGTTGCAGCACGGCGCTCTTGGCCTCGCGCAGCTTTTGATCGACTTGCCCGCCGCCCGCACCACCGCCTTGAGCTTGGCCTCCCCCTTGAGTGGCTCGTGCCTGTTGCGGTGGACTGATGACGCTTTGGATCGCCAGATTCAGCAGCGTGGCCATGTCGTCGGCGACCGCGTTCTTCAACGGGATCAATCGAATCTGATTGACGGCTTGCGAGCCGGCTTGATCCAACTCTTCGATCAGCCGTCGCACCTCTTCCAGATCGCGCGGCCGAGCCTGCACGATCACCGAGTTCGTTCGCGAATCGGAGATCACCTTCACGCGACCTCGCAAGCCACCCGCCGAGGAGCGTGAGCTGCTCGTCCCTTGTCCCGGCGTTGCCGCTTGTCCGCCAGTCCCCCCCGATGTGCCGCCGCCGAAAAAGTTGTCGATCGCTGTCAGCACTTGGCTGGCGACCGCGTACCGCAACCGGAAGACCTCGAACTCATTCGTCGGATCAACCGGCTGGTCGAGTTTCTCGATCAGCATGTCAACGGTCGGCATGTCTCGCTCGGACGCGAGCACCATGACGGCGTTCGGCTTGCCGATCGCGATCACCACAATCTGCTGAGTCTGATCGGTCGAGGATCGGCCTCGCGAACGATTCAGCCGTTCGTAAACGGTCGTCAGCAACTCCGCGAGCGAATCGCTATCGACGTGCTTCAACGGCCGCACATTCACATCGGGGACCGAGCCTGCCAGCATCTTTCCAATCTCGTCGATCAGTCGCATGACCGCCTCAACGTCTTGCTCATTGCCGCGCAGGATCAGCACGTCACCCAGTTCTTCGACGCTGACATCTCCTCTTAGTGGACCGCTAATCGCCGGTTGCTTGGCCTTGTTCGCCGGCGTTTCCATTTCGGCGTCATCGCGCGGCTGCTTGGGATCGGCGGGATTCGTCGGAGCCGCCGGCTTGGATTCCGTTTTCTTCTTCGCATTCTTCTTCGCTTTGGGAGTGGCCGGTGTCTCTGCCTGAGCGAGTTCCGTGTCCTCCTTCGATTCCGCCGCGCGAGCTTGTGCCAACTGCTGGACCGCCGAGTTCAACGTCTGCGCGACTTGCCGCGCATCACGTTTGGTCGCCACCAGCCGCACGCTGCTATCACCGACGTTCGAGACCGAGTCGAGTTTCGCAATCAAACCCTTAATCGTCGCGACCTCGGTCGGCGGGCCATCGAGCAAGAGGCGATCCCCCTTCGTATCCACGCCGACAGCGAATCTCGCAACACGTTTGGGAGCCGACTTCGACAAGCGCGAGGTGGCATCACGGCTCATCGACGGCGCGTCGCGCCACACCACGAATCCGGGCAAACCATTCGGCCCTTGATCGATCAGCTCCGCGTCCTCCTCGAACGCCTGATACAGCGACCGCGACACATTCCGAGCCGACTGATGCTTCAACGTGACGGCAACCCAGCGCCGCGGCGGTTCGGAAAGATCGAGTGCCTCTTCGTCGTCCTCTTCCTGCTCCTCGAACACGGCCTGTTGGAGGAACGGATCACGCTGAGGCCGCTTCGAGCCGGGCATCTCTGCTGTCGAATCGTTCGTGCCTCGATTGTTCGCGGGTGAGTTTCTCGTCCCGGATTTCTCGACGGGCGCGGCCGCGAGATTGGCCGACTCCGGCGTGCCGACAATCGGCCGCGCGTATTCGCTGCGAGCATCCCGCATAAAAACGAGATCGAGATACTGTCCCCGTTCGAGAATGCGGAAGCCCTTCGGCTCCAACTCGCGATTGAGAATCTTCAACGCGTCGGTGACGGAATAGCGGCTCCAATCGCTGCGTGAGAATCGCCCCGGCGGAATCTTGTCCATCACCAGTTGCCGGTTGCTCTGCTGAGCAACGTCGCGCATCACGTCGCTCCAGGTCTTGCTGAAGTAATTCAGTTTGACCTGCTTGTCGCCGATCTTGCCGGTTGGGCCGGTCTGGCCATCCGCCGACGCAGGCATCTCATCGGCCGTGAGGGCATTCGCCGCCGCCTGTTGAGCCGCTTGCTCAACCGCAATGGGCTGAGCCGTCGCAGGCTTTCCCGCCTTCTTGCCGAAGAGCTTGACCTCGGCCGACACGAACTCCGCGTGCCACAAGCTCAGCGAGCATGTGATCGCCGTCAGTCCCACTCCGAGCAATCTGAGTCGTCGCGGATTCAAGGCAGCCTCCTTGCCGACGGGCCGAGCCGCGAACAGTTTGTCCGCGTGGAAGTGACTTCCGGCGATGCGCTCCGCGCACCCTCTGGAATCGACAAGACCCGTCATCTCTTCGTTATCGGCAAAGTTTGACAGGCCGATGAGACAAACCCGATCGGAATTGTCGGGGCGAACACCGCAGACTACGCAGATTACGGAATCGCTCCGATTGCCCCATGAGGGACAAGTCGTTTAACGGCAAGCCGGAGGCGTGCGCGCATTGTGGCGCGACGCTCCGCGTCGCGATTCTCGACGCGGAGCGTCGAGCCACATTGGTTGCGGCTTGCGGTTAACCAGCGCGGCGGAGCCGCAACCGAATGTAACCCGAAGCGTCCGCGAGGGCGGATCCTCCCGCGCTGACGCGTCGGGGT